>NZ_BAAFGR010000009.1:0-85316 GCF_041154655.1 Nocardia sp. JMUB6875 | reverse complement strand
CCCCCGCCCCGCCCCGGCAGGCGCCGCGCGAGCCGCAGCGAAACCATCATGACCTGCGCAAATGCCATCTGCCAGACCACAATCGGATACTCGTTTAACAGTTACGGGGTCCGCCCATTAAACTGACGTCCCGCACGCCCCTATAGCTCAGTTGGTAGAGCTACGGACTTTTAATCCGCAGGTCCCAGGTTCGAGCCCTGGTGGGGGCACGCGCATGCGAAGGGCCCGGAATCATACGCCGGGCCCTTCGCCACATCCGCGAATCTGTGGCAATCTGTCCGGATTTCACCTACCGTGACCTGAGTAGAGCTTTTCCCGGGCACCATCACCACAGGCGGAGTTCATGACTTCCTTCGATGACCTGCTCTCCAACATTCCCGTCGCCCAGATCGCCGACAAGCTCGGCGTCGACGAGGCGACCGCCAAGACGGCGATCGGCGCCGCCGTTCCCGTCCTACTCGGTGGATTCCAGGCACAGGCGAGCAACCCGGATACCGGCCTGAATCTGGAGAACGAAGTCGCCAACCAGCCACACGCTCTACTCGACGGCGGTGTCGACATCGATCAGGTGGACACGAACAACGGCAGCCAGATCGTCGATCAGACCTTCGGCGCCGAGAAGAACACGGTGATCAGCGCTCTCGGCAATGTCGGCGGCAGTGCCATCAGCCAGGATCTGATGGGCAAGCTGCTCCCGATGCTCGCGCCGATCGTGCTGGCCTACCTGGGTAAGAAGGCGCTCGGCGGCGGAGGCGGCGGCGCGGCCGCCGAATCTTCCGGCGGCGGCATCGGCGACATCCTCGGTAGCCTGCTCGGTGGGGCCACCGGTGGAAACAAGAGCGGCGGCCTGGGCGACATCCTGGGCAAGGCCATGGGCCAGAACGCAGGCAACGTACTCGGCAATGTGCTGGGCGGTTTGCTGGGCAAGAAGTGATCTCGCATCGAATGGCGATGCGCGGCTAACGAACTGCGGCCCACGGCGATGTATCCGTCGCTGTGGGCCGTCGTCTTATGACATCCCTCACCAACACCGCAATGGTGCGCATGTGAGTTTCACATCACCCTACGGTCACGTAAGGTATGGGCGCGGCGGCAGGCCGGCGAGGGTACGACAGCACGACGCACGATACGAAGGGCATATGTATGGCAAAGGATCTGACTCAACTCGAGCTGCTGACGGAGTTGGAGCCGGTTGCCGAGGAGAACGTCAATCGCCACCTCTCCCTGGCCAAGGAATGGCACCCGCACGACTACGTGCCGTGGGACGAGGGCCGCAACTTCGCCGCCATGGGTGGTGTGGACTGGGATCCGGAGCAGTCGAAACTGAGTGAGGTCGCCAAGGCGGCCATGATCACCAACCTGCTCACCGAGGACAACCTGCCCTCCTACCACCGTGAGATCGCCGAGAACTTCTCGCAGGACGGCGCCTGGGGCACCTGGGTCGGCCGTTGGACCGCCGAGGAGAACCGGCACGGCATCGTGATGCGCGACTACCTGGTCGTCACCCGCGGCGTGGACCCGGTCGCGCTCGAGCAGGCCCGCATGATCCACATGACCAACGGATTCGCCTCGCCCACCGAGCAACTCGAGCAGGTGGGCAATGCCGGATTCCTCTACTCCGTGGCATACGTGACCTTCCAGGAGCTGGCCACCCGCGTCAGCCACCGCAACACCGGCAAGGTCTGCGACGACCCGATCGCTGACCGCATGCTGCAGCGCATCGCCGCGGACGAGAACCTGCACATGATCTTCTACCGCAACATGTGCGGTGCGGCCCTGGACCTCTCGCCGGACCAGACCCTCGACGCCATCACCATGATCCTGGAGAACTTCCAGATGCCCGGCGCCGGAATGCCCAACTTCCGCCGCAACGGCGTGCTCATGGCCAAGCACGGCATCTACGACCTGCGCCAGCACCTCGAAGAGGTGGTGAACCCGGTGCTCAAGAAGTGGAAGATCTTCGAGCGCGACGACTTCACCGCGCGCGGCGAGGAGACCCGTGAGCGCCTGGGCCTCTTCCTCGAGAAGCTGGCCAAGGACGTCGACAAGTTCGAGGAGCAGCGCGACCGCATGCTGGCCCGCGAGGCCGCCAAGCGGGAGAAGGAGCTGGCTTCCACCGGCAGCTAGCACCCGCACCCCTTCGAAAAACCGCCGCTCACAGCACACTGTTGCTGTGAGCGGCGGCACTTTCGGCGGGACGCGGCTCTGGCGGCGGATCGGCGGATGAGAGACTGGACGGCGTGACTGCCTCGCTCGCCCCCAAGACCGAGTTGCGGATCGGGCCCTATCCCCTCGATCCGCCGGTCGTGCTGGCCCCCATGGCGGGCATCACCAATGTCGCGTTCCGCACCCTGTGCCGGGAATTCGGCAGTGCCACTTCGCTGTACGTGTGCGAGATGATCACCGCGCGCGCCGTGGTGGAGCGCAACGAGAAGACGCTCAACATGATGGCCTTCGGGCCGGACGAGTCGCCGCGCTCCATGCAGCTCTACGGCGTCGACCCCAAGACCCTCGGCGAGGCCGTGCGCATCATCGTCGGCGAGGGCTGGGCCGATCACATCGATATGAACCTGGGCTGCCCGGTGCGCAAGGTGACCCGCCTCGGCGGCGGCTCCGCACTGCCCTACAAGCGGCGGCTGTTCCGGGAGATCGTGCGCGAAATGGTCTCCGCCGCAGGCGATGTCCCGGTCACCTTCAAGTTCCGCATCGGCATCGACGACGAGCACCACACCTACCTCGACACCGGCCGCATCGCGGAAGCGGAAGGGGCGGCGGCGGTTTCGCTGCACGCCCGCACCGCCGCGCAGCTCTACTCCGGCCAGGCCGACTGGAGCGCCATCGCCCGGCTCAAGGAGACCGTCACCTCCATCCCGGTGCTCGGCAACGGCGACATCTTCACCGCCGACGACGCGCTGCGCATGATGGCCGAAACCGGTTGCGACGGTGTGGTCGTCGGCCGCGGCTGCCTGGGCCGCCCGTGGCTGTTCGGCGAACTCAGCGCCGCCCTGCGCGGCGAGCCGATTCCAGCGGGCCCCACTCTGGGCAAGGTCGGCGAGATCCTCTACCGGCACGCCGCGCTGCTCGTCGAGCACGACGGCGAGGACAAGGCCATGCGCGATATCCGCAAGCACATGGCCTGGTACCTGATGGGCTTCCCGGTGGGTTCGGCGCTGCGGCGCAAGTTCGCCACCGTCACCAGCCTGGCGCAGATCGGCGATCTGGTCGCGCAGCTGGATCCGGAGGTGCCGTTCCCCGAGGACGCGCTCGGCCCGCGCGGGCGGCAGGGCTCACCGCAGACCAAGGTGGCGCTGCCCGATGGCTGGCTCGACGATCCCGAGGACGCGACCGTGCCGACCGCCGCGGACGTCATGCACAGCGGCGGCTGATCCGGCTCGATCCGAACAACGCCCGGCGCAGCTCCACGGTCCTGCGCCGTCGCCCTGGCACACTTTTCTGGGCACCCTGCCCGAGCTCTGCGAGAACACAGTCCGAGTGCGTTTTCCGCCCCGCGCGCGCCCGGACATACCCGAAAAACCGGACCCACCTGCGGTGGACATACGTTCGAGTGGTCCATCGTGGCGAAATCGTTATCATGGCCCTCGGTATCAAGAGCAAAGTGAGGTTCGTTGGTGGGTGACGATCGGTACGGGCGTTCGCCACGGCCCGGAGGTCGCGCCCCCTGGGAGCGCTACCCGGCGGAAGAATCCTCGCTGTCGGTCGATGATTCGGCACAAACCGGACGCCGCTCGCGGCACGCCGACGACGAACCCGCCACCTCCCTCTCGGTCCAGGACCTCGTGGAGCGCGTGGACAGTGAGCGCAGGACGCGCCGCCGTCGCAGCGCCGAAGCCGACAATCCGGACGAACCGACGGCAACTCCGTCCGTCGAGCCCACCAATGGCCACAAAACGGAGGGACCGGTCGGCTCGAAAGCCGTTCCGGCCGCTACCGGAGCACAGCGGGCCGTCCGCGACACCAGCCACCTGCGCCGGGTGGCGAACGCGCCCGGCACCGGCAGCAACCGCATCGTCCCGCGTCCGGTAGCTCCGACGGCCGATCCGGTCACCGAGGAACTACCCCCGATCACCGCGGCCACCCCGCCGCCCCCGATGCCGCCCGCCGAGCGGGCCAAGGCGCTGCTGTCGCGAAGGATCAAGTCGCCCGCCGACTATCCGACCACCGCGCTGCCCGCCGCCGTGGGAACCGAACCGGCCAAACGGATTCCGCCCGCCCGCCGGCGCCGCAACCGGCGGCTGGTGCTGGCCGGGCGCGCCACACTGGCCATGGTCGCGGTCATCGCGCTGCTGGTCACCGGCGGCGGCTGGAGCTATATCCGCGCCAAGGACAACAACTTCCACAACATCTCCGCCATCCAGGACAACAACGACGACGTGGTCGACGTCGGCGGGCAGACCGGCGACGAGAACTTCCTCATCGTCGGCACCGACACCCGCGCGGGCACCAACAGCCAGCTCGGCGCGGGCAGCGTCGACGATGCCGAGGGCGCGCGCTCCGACACCGTCATGCTGGTCAACATTCCGGCCGACCGACAGCGCGTGGTGGCCGTGTCCTTCCCCCGCGACCTGGACGTCACCCGCCCGGACTGCGAGGGCTGGAACAACGACAAGGCCACCTACACCGGCGAGAAGTTCTACGGCGCCGCGGGCGACAAGCTCAATGCCACCTACGCCCTCGGCGGGCCCAAGTGCCTGACCAAGGTGATCACCAAGATGTCCGGACTGAAGATCAACCACTTCGTCGGCATCGACTTCGCCGGGTTCGAGTCCATGGTCGACGTGGTCGGCGGCGTCGAGGTGTGCTCCACCAAGCCGCTGGTCGACGAGGTCCTCGGCACCGTGCTCACCACGCCGGGCAAGCAGGTCGTGAACGGTTCCACCGCACTGGATTACGTGCGCGCCCGCCACGTCTACGGCGAGGAGCGCAGCGACTACGACCGCATCAACCGCCAGCAGCGCTTCCTGTCCTCGCTGCTGCGCAGCGCGCTGTCGAGCAAGGTGCTCTTCGATCCGGGCAAGCTCAACGGCTTCATCGACGCCTTCGCCCAGCACTCCTTCATGGACAACGTCAGCACCAAAGACCTGCTGACCCTGGGCCGTTCGCTGCAGAAGATGCAGGCCGGGAACATCACCTTCCTGACCGTCCCGACCGCGGGCACCACCTCCTACGGCAACGAGATCCCGCGCGAGTCCGATATCAAGGCCATCTTCCGCGCCGTCATCGACGATCAGCCGCTGCCCGGCGAGAAGAAGACCGACACCCCGGCCAGCACCACCAACGCCGCGCCCGCCGCCAAACCCAAACTGACGGCGGTGGATCCGAGCACGGTCTCGCTGCAGGTGTCCAATGGTTCGGGCCAGGCGGGCATCGCCGGCACCACCGCGACCAAGCTGGCCAATCAGGGCTTCCAGATCTACAGCACCGGCAACTACGCCGACGGCGTCTCGGCCAAGACCAAGGTCCGCTACTCCAGCGGGCACGAGGCCGAGGCCGCCACCGTTGCCAGCTCCATCCCGGGCGCGATCCTGGAACCGGCGAGCGGGCTCGGCAGCATTGTCGAGGTGGTGGTGGGCTCCGATTACACCGGCACGGTGAAGGCGCCGACGAGCTTCGGCCAGACGCTGCCCGACACGCCGACCGACGCGGGCGGCCCGAGTGCGGCGCCGGTCACACTCCCGTCTGATCTCGAGCACGTCAACGCCGCCGACGACCTATGTAAGTAGGCCCCGGCCGCACCGGCCGGAACTGCGGCGACTTTGCTGGAACCGAACGGCACCGACGGTTAACCCACAGTTGGTGACTTGGTCAGCGGTGCGCACTAATGTCTTGACCTATGCGTGTCATCTACAACGAACAAATGGCCGAGCTCGCCGATCTGCTCGGCGGCATGGCCGGGCTCGCCGGATCGGCGATGGAGCGGGCCACCCAGTCCCTGCTCACCGCCGATCTCGAGCTCGCCGAACAGGTGATCAGCGAGTACGACCGCATCGCCGAGATGATCACGCTGGCCGAGGAGAAGGCCTTCGCGCTGCTGGCCCTGCAGGCCCCGGTCGCCGGAGATTTGCGGCAGGTGGTCAGCGCCATCCAGATCGTGTCCGATGTGAACCGGATGGGCGTGCTCTCGCTGCATGTCGCCAAGATGACCCGGCGGCGGTTCCCGGCCCACGCCGTGCCGGAGGCGGTCAACAGCTACTTCGCCGAAATGGGCCGCGTCGCCGTCAAGATGGGCGCCACCGCCAAGGAGGTGCTGGAGACCCGCGATCCCGAGCGGGCCGCCAAGCTCACCGACGACGACGAGGCGATGGACGATCTGCGCAAGCACCTGTTCACGCTGATCATGGACCGCGAGTGGGAGTTCGGCGTGCCGGCGGCCGTCGACGTGGCGCTGCTGGGCCGCTACTACGAGCGGTTCGCCGACCACGCCGTCGAGATCGGCCGCCGCGTCGTGTTCCTGGTCACCGGCGTGCTGCCGCCGGACCCGGATTCGGAGAAGGAGAGCATCTAGCTCTCCAGGGCCTCTCAGGGGCAAGCCCCTGAAACCCCAAGGGCCCGGGACGAATCCCGGGCCCCTTCGGCTGCCGTCAGTCCTCGTCGGACTCGCGCCAGCCCATCAAGAACGATTCGCCCTGCTCCACCCGCCACGGAAGTGTCGCGGCCACGATGACCGCGCATACGACCAGTGCGCCGACCGCGATATAGGACGCGGCCTCGGCGCCCTGCATGGCCGCGACCTTCATGGCATGCACCAGATCCGTCTTCGCCTGCGCCAGTAGCGGATTCACCGGCGCCTTCACGACCTCCAGAATGCTGATCGGCGTATTGCTCGCCAGGTCCTTCTGTTTCGCGTTCATGATCTGCGCGGGAATCGCGCCGATCCGATCGGCGATATGACTCGTGTAGACCGAGGTCATCACCGAACCCAGCACCGCCACGCCGAGCGCGCCGCCCACCTCACGGGTGGTGTCGTTGACCGCCGAGCCCGCGCCCGCCTCTTCGACGGGCACCGCGCCCATGATGGATTCGGTGGCCGGACCCTGAACCACCGCGAACCCCAGGCCCATCAGGACCATGGACACCACAACCGGTCCCAGATAAGGGGTTTCGACGGTGGTGCGGCCCGCGATGTACATGGCCACCGCCAGGATCAGCAGCCCGGACACCACCATGGCCGTGGTGCCCACCCGCTGCGCCAGCAGGGTCGCGATGGGCGCGCCGACGCCGACCGCCACCGCGAAAGGCAGTGAGTGGATGCCGAATTCGAGCGGGGACAGCTCCTTCACGCCCTGGAAGTACTGGGTGATCAGGAACAGGAAGCCGAAGGCCGCGAAGTAGGACACCGTGATCGCCAGCGACGGCAGCGCGAAGCGGCGATTGCGGAACAGCCGCATGTTCAGCACCGGAGTCGGCGTGCGCAGCTCCCAGGCCACGAACGCCACCAGCAGGACGGCCGAAACCAGGTAGCCCACAAGGCTTTCGGTGGCCAGCCAGCCGTGCTTGGGCGCCTCGATGATGGACCACACCAGCGCGGTCACACCGGCCAGCGAGAGCACGATGCCGACGCGGTCGAGCCGATCCACGTGGTCCGCCCGCGATTCCGGCACCGTCGCCAGCACCGCCGCGATGGCCACCAGCGCCACCGGCACATTGATCCAGAAGACCGAATGCCAGGAGAAGTACTCCAGCAGCCAGCCGCCGACGGTCGGTCCGACCGCGATGGCGATGCCCGCCATGACCGTCCACAGCGCGATGGCGGCGGCCCGCTCGCGCCGGGCGGTGAAGATATTGGTGATCAGCGCCAGCGTGGCCGGGAAGACCACCGCCGCGAACACGCCCATGCCCGCGCGGGCCGCGATGACCTGCCCGAGCCCGGAGGACAGCGCGCCCGCGGCGGACATGACCGCGACGCCGCTCAATCCGATGATCATGAACAGTCGCCGCCCGTACCGGTCGCCCAGATGCCCCATGGCGAGCAGCAGGCCGGAGAAGGCCAGGGTGAAGGCGTCGACGATCCACTGCAGCCCGCTCATATCGGCCTGCAGCTGCACCGCCATCGATGGCAGGGCGACGTTCACCAGCGTGTTGTCGAGCACCACAAGCAGTTCCGCGAGACAGATGGCGATCAGCGCGCCCACCTTCGCCCGCTGCGACAGCCCTGCCACGGTCCGTCCGGATCCCAGGCTCGCCATTGAGACGGTCATCCGACACCTCCTTACTAAACCGATCGGTTTACCAGCAATGTCAGAGTAACCGTGACGGACGGTTGCACACAATCACCACGGGCCAATATGACGCGCGCCACAAAGCGGCGGCTTACGCGCCATTACCTGCACAAATGAAACGACCCCTGCCAACTGGCAGGGGTCGTAGACGCCGGAGAGTCTTTATCCGAAGCGGCCGGAAATGTAGTCCTCGGTCTGCTTCTGCGACGGGTTGGAGAAGATCTTCTCGGTCTCGTCGATCTCGATGAGCTTGCCGGGCTTGCCCTGCGCCTCCAGGTTGAAGAACGCCGTCTGGTCACTCACGCGCGCGGCCTGCTGCATGTTGTGGGTGACGATGACGATGGTGAACTCCTTCTTCAGCTCGGTGATCAGATCCTCGATCGCGAGCGTGGAGATGGGGTCCAGGGCCGAACACGGCTCGTCCATGAGCAGCACGTCCGGCGACACCGCGATGGCGCGGGCGATGCACAGACGCTGCTGCTGACCACCGGAGAGACCGCCGCCCGGCTTGTCCAGGCGGTCCTTGACCTCGTTCCAGAGGTTGGCGCCGCGCAGCGACTGCTCGGCCACCTCGTCCAGCTTGGCCTTGTTTCGTATGCCCTGCAGCTTCAGCCCGGCCACCACATTGTCGCGAATCGACATGGTGGGGAACGGGTTCGGCCGCTGGAACACCATGCCGATGGTGCGGCGCACGCCGACCGGATCGACCTGGGCGCCGTAGATGTCCTCGCCGTCGAGCAGCACCGCGCCCTCGACGCGGGCCTCGGGGGTCACCTCGTGCATGCGGTTGAGCGCGCGCAGCACGGTGGACTTGCCACAGCCGGACGGGCCGATGAACGCGGTCACGCTGCGCGGCAGCACCGTCAGACCGACATTGGCGACGGCGTGGAACTTGCCGTAGTAGATATTGAGGTCTTTGACGTCAATTCGCTTGGCCATCAGTCTTTCCTTCTATCGGTTCCGCGTCAGCAGCTTGTTGACCACCGCGGCGGCGGCGTAGAGCAGCGCGATGATCAGGATCAGGGTCAGCGCCGCACCCCAGATGCGCTCGCGGCCGGCGGGCTCCGGGTTGGACAGCTCCTGGTACATCAGCAGCGGAAGCGAGGCCATATTGCCGTTGAAGACATCGAAGTTGATGGCCTTCGAGTAGCCCACCAGCACCAGCACCGGCGCCGTCTCACCCATGACGCGGGCGATGGCCAGCAGCATGCCGGAGATCATGCCCGGGGCCGCGGTCGGAATGACGATCCGCACAATGGTTTTCCACTTCGGAATGCCGAGCGCGTAAGAGGCCTCGCGCAATTCGTCGGGAACCAGCTTCAGCATCTCCTCGGTGCTGCGCACCACCACCGGCAGCATGAGCAGCACCAGGGCCAGCGAGACCGCGAAGGCGCTCTGCGGGAAGCCGAGGGTGGCGATCCACAGCGCGAAGATGAACAGCGCGGCCACGATCGAGGGCACACCGGCCAGGATGTCGACCATGAAGGTGGTGGTCTTGGCCAGCCAGCCGCGGCCGTACTCGACCAGGAACACCGCGGCCATGATGCCCAGCGGGATCGCGATGATCGCGGCGATGCCCGACTGCACGATGGTGCCGTAGATGGCGTGGTAGACGCCGCCCGCGTGCGAATCCGGCAGCACGCCGTTCTGCGACTTGGAGAACCAGCCCGAGCGGGTCAGCGCGACCGCGCCCTTCTGGATCACGATGAACAGCACCCACAGCAGCGGGACCAGGGCGATGCCGAAGCACAGCCAGACCACGCCGGTGGCGATGTTGTTCTTGATCCGACGCCCGGTGCTGACGTGCCGGAAGGTCGGCGCCTTGATCGGCTTGTCGAGTGTGGCGGTCATCCGTTCACCTTCCCGCCCGCCGCGAGCCGAGCCAGTGCGTTGACGACGAACGTCAGAGCGAACAACACGAAACCGGCGGCGATATAGGCGCCGGTCGGCAGCTTGGAGCTGAATTCCGAAGCGGCCGAAGCGATCTTGGAGGCGAAGGTGTAGCCGCCGTCGAACAGCGACCAGCTGCCGGCCTTGGCGGAGGTGCGCAGCACGATCAGAACCGCGATGGTCTCACCGAGCGCGCGGCCCAGGCCCAGCATGGAACCGGCGATCACGCCCGAGCGGCCGAACGGCAGCACGGTCATGCGCACGACCTCCCACTTGGTGGCGCCCAGCGCCTGCGCCGCCTCGATGTGCATGCGCGGGGTCAGGCCGAAGACCTCGCGGCTGACCGAGGTGATGATCGGCAGGATCATCACCGCGAGCACCACGCCCGCGGTGAAGATGGTGCCGCCGCCGGCAATGCTGACATTGCCATCGGAGAAGAGGAACAGCCAGCTCAGGTGCTTGTTCAGGAAGTCCTGGAAGGGGCTCAGCTTGGGCGCCACCACCAGGAGTCCCCAGAGACCGAACACGATCGACGGCACCGCCGCCAGCAGATCCACGATGATCGAGAACGGACGCGCCAACGCCTTCGGCGAGTACTGCGTCAGGAACAGCGCGATGCCGACACCGATCGGCACCGCGATCGCGAGCGCGAACAGTGAGCTCAACACCGTGACCATGAACAGGTCCTTGATGCCGAAGCGCAGGTTGTGCTCGTCCCGGACGTTGAACTCGGTGGCGGTGAAGAAGTTCGCCTTGTTCGCCATGATCGAGGGCCAGGCCCGGATCAGCAGGAACAACGCGATCAGGGCGATGGCGGCGACGATGATCCCGCCGGCGGCCGTGGCCGCCGAGCGGAACGCGAACTCCGCGCCGAACTTCTTGGGTGCGCCGCGCCCCGCGGCCGGTTTGGTGCTGGGTTCGGTCGGCATCAGCGCAGTATCCCCCGGCAGTTGGGCACGGTCTTCCCGCGGGTCGGTCGAAACGGACAGACCCGCGGCGGCAGTTTCGTCGTGCACGGTCATCGTGGTTTTTCGATCAGGCGATCAGGAAATGGCGTTGATCGCGGTGGTGAGCTTGGTCTTGAACGCGTCCGGCAGCGGCACGTAGCCCGCGTCCGCCAGACCGGTCTGACCGTTGCCGACGGCCGAGGTCAGGAACGCCTTGACGGCCTTGGCGGTGTCGGCGTCGCTGTACTTCGAGCAGACGATCTCGTAGGTGGCCAGCATGATCGGGTAGGCGCCGCCGACGGCGGGCTTGTAGATCGAGCTGTTGTCCAGCACCAGGTCGTTGCCCTCGCCCTTGACCTTCGCGGCGTCGACGGCCTTGGCGGCGGTCTCGGCGGTCAGCTCGACCGGCTTCGGGTCGTTGGAGGTGGCGGTGGTCAGCACGCGGACCGAGGTCAGCTTCTGCGCCTTGGCGAAGGACCACTCGGTGTAGGTGATGGTGTACTTGGTGTTCGCCACCGCGGCCGAGGTGCCGTCCGAACCCTTGGCGCCCTCGCCGACGCCACCGTTGAAGGACTTGCCCGCGCCCTTGGTGTAGCCACCGGCGGCGGTCAGGTACTTCTGGAAGTTGTCGGTGGTGCCCGACTCGTCGGAGCGGAAGATCACACCGATCTTCTCCGCGGGCAGCTTGTCGGCCTTGTTGGTGTTCAGGGCCTTGATCGCGGTGTCGTTCCAGGTGGTGATGTCACCCGAGAAGATCTTGGCGATGGTCGGCGGGTCGAGCACCAGGTCCTCGATGCCGGGCAGGTTGTAGGCGACCGAGATCGGGCCGAAGACGGCCGGCAGGTTCCAGGCCGGGCTGGCGCAGCGGGCGGCGGCCTTGTCGACCTCACCCTTCTCCGCGTTCAGCGGCGAGTCGGAACCGGCGAAATCGGTCTGGTTGCCGATGAACTCGTTGACGCCGGCGCCGGAGCCCGAGGCGGTGTAATCCAGCTTGGCGCCGCTGCAGTTGGTCTGGTAGGCCGCGACGAAGCGGTCCATCGCGTTCTTCTGGGCGCTGGAGCCGCTCGCCTTCAGCGAGGTCTTGCCACCACAGGCGACGTTGATCTTGCTGGCGCCACCGCCGCCGGCGTTCTCGTCACTGCCACAGGCGGACAGAGTCAGGGCACCGGCCGCGGCCAACACACCGAGCAGGGCGCTGCTGCGCTTGAGATTCACCTATTCCTCCGGGGGAATCACGTTGCACGTCCAACCCCTCAACGGTCGGACGGGCGCTTTCTGGCGGCTGTTCGCTGCGAACTAGCGCACCGGGCAGCGGAATGCGGCCCACTTGCAACGTAGGGGCGCATAGTTGACAGTTGGACCTGGGCAGGTGAACGAGAGATGAACAACCCACCTTGACTGCGGCGTACGAAATGTGACATTAGCCGCACTGTTGCCAATGAGACTCAGGCCGGCGCGGAATAGGCCATATCGATATGGAATCGAGTGAATCCGAGCCTGGTGTAGGTGTGCACCGCGGCCGTGTTGTCACCTTCGGTGTAGAGCAGCACCGCGCCGAGTCCGCGGTCCTTCAGATAGTGCAGACCGGCCAGGGTGAGCAGGCGGCCGAGACCCCGCCCCTGCGCGGCCGGGTCGATGCCGACCACGTAGACCTCGCCGATCGGCGGATTCTCGTCGGAATGCACCTTGGTCCAGTGGAATCCGAGCATGTCGTCGGGCCGAGCCGGGTCGACCGCGATGAAAAGGCCCTTCGGGTCGAACCAGGATTCGGCGCGGCGGGCGTCGATATCGCGCTCGGTCCAGCCGCCCTGTTCGGGATGCCAGGAGAAGGCGGCATTGTTCACGCGCAGCAGTTCGGCGTCGTCGGAAGGCCCGGCGTAGGTGCGCAATTCGAGGCCCTCGGGAATCACCAGCTCAGGTAGCTGAGTGTTCGCCAACTCCAATCGCATTTGCCACAATTCGCGAGAAACAGACAGGCCCAACCGGGCCGCGACGGCCCGCGCGGGCGGCAGATCGCCGTGCGCCCAGACCCGGGCCCCGGGACCGCCCTCGGCCAGCGCCGCGGCCACCAGACCTGCGCCGATACCCTGCCCGCGGGCCTCCGGGTCGACCGCGACCTCGGCCATGGCGGGGTGCTCCCCGTGCGCGGGAACGAGATTCGCGTACCCGGCCACCACGCCGTCACGGATGTCCACCAGATGGCGCGCGGGAGAATCGTTTCCGAGCGACAGCACGGCCTGTTCCGAGACCGGCGCGACGCCGTCGGCGGCGGTGGCCCGATCCAGGACGGCCCGCACCGCCGCGGCGGTCTCGGGAGACGGCCGGTCGGTCCAGGAGAGCATCAGAGAGTGCCGTTCGCCGTGGTGTTCGCGGTGGTCAGTTCGGTGTCGTCGCCCTCGGCGTCGGGGAAGGTGACCGCGTCGCCCTTACCGGCCGAGCGCGCCGGGCGCACCGCCTTGTAGCCGACATTGCGGACCGTGCCGATGAGGGATTCGTATTCGCTGCCGAGCTTGGCGCGCAGCCGTCGCACGTGCACGTCCACGGTGCGGGTGCCGCCGAAGAAGTCGTAGCCCCAGACCTCCTGCAGCAGCTGCGCGCGGGTGAACACCCGACCGGCGTGCTGCGCCAGGTACTTCAGGAGCTCGAACTCCTTGTAGGTCAGGTCGAGCGGGCGTCCGCGCAACCGGGCGGTGTAGGTGCCCTCGTCGATCACCAGCTCACCCAGGGTGATCTTGCCGGTGTTCTCGGGGCTGGCCACGCCGCCGTTGCGGGCCACCAGCAGTCGCAGCCGGGCGTCCAGTTCCGCGGGTCCGGTGCCGGGCAGCAGGATGTCGTCCAGCCCCCAGTCCGCGTTCACGGCGACCAGTCCGCCCTCGGTCAGCACCGCCACCACCGGTACCGAGGAACCGGTGCTGCCCAGCAAACGACACAGGCCGCGCGCGGCGGCCAGGTCGGTGCGGGCGTCGACCAGCGCCACATCGGCGGAACCGGCCTCGAGCAGGGACGCCACCTCGGTCGGTGCGGGTCGCACGTGGTGCGGCAGCAACGACAGCGAGGGCAGCACCGCCTCGGGGTTGGGGTCGGAGGTCAGCAGGAGCAGCTCCATGGGGGCCCTCCATCCCATCTGGCATGTGTGTGGCTACCGCACTGTTCGCCACTACCCCATGCAGGTCATCACAGGTAATCGCTGCCTACATTAGCGTGTCACCGCCGACTCGCTCGTATTCGCGGTAGCCGTCGCTACCGACTGGTCCGGTCCACCGCCTCTTCATTTCCTTTTCACCGGCCCGCGACCTGCCCGTGAGGTTCGATCTCGGTGCCGCATTACCGCGCCCACCGGTTATCGCGCTCCTCCCTACTAGGGTGCAGCTATGCGTTTCCGGAGGCTCCTCATCGGATTGCTCTGCCTGGCAGGGCTGGCCGTGCTGCTCGATTTCGGGGTGGCGGCCTACTCCGAGTACCGGGTGTCACGGCTGCTGCGAACCGGCTCGGACCTGAGCGCCGATCCGGAGATCACCATCCACGAGTCGATCGGCGACCCCTTCGTCCTGCAGGCGCTGGACGGGAAGTACAACAGCTTCGACATCCGCGCCCGCGCCATGCGGCCCGATATCCCCGGCCAGATCACCGTCGAGTCCAATCTGCGCGGCGTGCATCTGTCCATGCGCGATCTGATCGACGGCAATGTGGGCAAGGTCCCGGTCGACGAGGTGCAGGGCGACGTCCGCATCGAGCCGACCGAACTCGGCCGCATCTTCCAGATCCCGGACCTCGAGGTGCTGGGCCCGAGCCTGGACACCGACAATGCCGACGGCTCCGACGATTCCGTGGCCACCGCAGTGGCGACCCGGGCCTCGGTCGTGCTGTTCGGCACCGTGCCGATCGGCCCCGGCGCCGATGCCACGGCGGTCACCGACACCCGGGACGGCAACCGCGACAAGGGCACCAAGAAGGCGAACTCGGTCAAGGTCCACGTGCTGGCCGAGGTGCGGCTCGACGGCGACCAGATCCACATCACCGCGACCGCCATCTCCGGCCGGGATCTGCAGCCCGATCCGGATTCGGTGCTGCCCGGCCAGCAGCGGATCGTCATCCCGGAGCAGGACCGGCCCACGGTGCTGGCCCATTTCACCCGCACCTTCGACATCAAGAACATGCCCTTCGGCCTGACACCCACGAAGATCGTGGCCAGCGGCGGGCAGCTCGTCGTCTCGGGCAAGGCCGTCAACGCGATCGTCGACCTGGATCGGCTGCAGAAGCCGTGATCACCGTCGCGATCCTGGTGGTCATGGTGGTCGCGGCGATCGCCGTGGGAATCCTGGTGCGCCGCAACGAGGGCCGGGTGCGCCACACCGCCGCCCCGGCGAATGACACCGCGGGGTCCGGGAGCGACACCGCCGGGGTCGCGAATCCGCCCGAGCCCGAATCGAATCGGGCGGCGCTGCTGGCCGCGGCCGGAGTGATCCCGGGCCGGCCGACCATCCTGCACTTCTCCGCCGACTGGTGCGGCCCGTGCGCGGCGGTGCGCCGGGTGGTCGCGAGCGTCGTGACCGAATTGTCCGATGCCGAGCGTCCGCCGCTGGATCTCGAGGTCGACATCGACGCCAATCCGGCGCTCGCCCGGGAGCTGAACGTGCTCTCGCTGCCCACCACTTTCGGATTCGATTCTCGAGGATTGGAACGCTTCCGCATCTCGGGCGTTCCGAAGGCCGCGGATCTGCGCAGGTCATTGACGCCTTTGACGATCTCCGAGTCAAGTGAGTGACCAGCATTACGGACCCCGGGTCCAATTTCCCCCGAAAATTGGGTAAACTCCCTCTCGTGCAATCCAACCGCGAGCTGATGCTCACCCGACGCCGCACGGTAGACCTGTGTCGGCTCGGTGGTTGTTGCTGCCTGTGCCGCTAGCCGGTCGGCCTTTCGTATTCCTCTGTCGCCGACCGGATTTGTCCCCGCTGTCGAGAGATCACTTCGATCCTCCGGCGATCTGGCCAATACCCCCATCAGCGCAGGAGTACCCATGTCGAACCCTCATCCGAGCACGCCGCCCGCGGGGCAGGTGGATGTTCGCGGCCCGCGTTTCGCCGCCTGGATCACCACCGCCGTGCTCGCCCTCGTTCTGATCGTCGCCGCCTTCTCCGTCCCCGCCGCCACCGTGCTGCTGGCCTTGCAAGCCATCGTGTTCGGGTTGGGCGCCGCCTACGGTCCGCGCCGCAGCCCTTACGGCCGGATCTACGCCGCCGCCGTCGCGCCCCGCATCGGCGCGCCGACCGAGCTGGAACCCGTTGCGCCGCTGCGGTTCGCGCAGCTGGTGGGCCTGGCCTTCGCGGTGCTGGGCGTCCTCGGCTTCGCGGCGGGCAGTCCGGTGGCGGGCGCGATCTTCACCGGATTCGCGCTGTTCGCGGCCTTCCTGAACGCGGCCTTCGGAATCTGCCTGGGCTGCAAGATCTATCCGCTCGTCGCGCGGTTCCGGTCCTCCGGTGACACCGTGCCGACCTCGAACTCCTCCGTATAACCCACCTCAACCACACGAACGCAACGCCTTCCCACGGCACCGCATCGAAAGGAACAACATGGCTCGCTCCGATGTCCTGGTCTCCGCAGACTGGGTCGAAGAGAACCTGAACACCCCGGGCGTCGTCCTCGTCGAGGTCGACGAGGACACTTCGGCCTACGACCTGGGCCACATCGAGGGCGCCGTGCGTCTCGACTGGAAGAAGGACCTGCAGGACCAGGTTCGCCGCGACTTCGTCAACCAGGAGCAGTTCTCCGCGCTGCTGTCCGAGCGCGGCATCGCCAACGACGACACCGTGGTGCTCTACGGCGGCAACAACAACTGGTTCGCGGCCTACGCCTACTGGTACTTCAAGCTCTACGGCCACCAGGACGTGAAGCTGCTCGACGGCGGCCGCAAGAAGTGGGAGCTGGACGGCCGCCCGCTGGTCAAGGACGTCAAGGTCCGCCCGGCCACCGACTACAAGGCCGGCGCCCAGGACCTGTCCATCCGCGCCTTCCGTGACGAGGTCATCGAGGCCATCGGCACCAAGAACCTGGTCGACGTGCGTTCGCCCGACGAGTTCTCCGGCAAGATCCTGGCCCCGGCCCACCTGCCGCAGGAGCAGTCGCAGCGTCCGGGCCACATCCCGACCGCCATCAACGTCCCGTGGTCCAAGGCCGCGAACGAGGACGGCACCTTCAAGAGCGACGCCGAGCTGGCGGAGATCTACAAGGAGGCCGGTCTGGACGGCGACAAGCTGACCATCGCCTACTGCCGCATCGGCGAGCGTTCCTCGCACACCTGGTTCGTGCTGCAGGAGCTGCTGGGCCACCAGAACGTCAAGAACTACGACGGGTCCTGGACCGAATACGGTTCCCTCGTCGGTGCACCGATCGAGTTGGGAGCGTAATCAATATGTGTGCAGCACCTACCCAGGGACAGGCCATCCCCGCCGGCGTCGACGTCGAGAAGGAGACGGTCATCACCGGCCGCGTCCTGACCGCTGACGGCCAGACCGTCGGTGGCGCGTTCGTCCGCCTGCTGGACGGCAACGGCGACTTCACCGCCGAGGTCGTGGCCTCGGGCACCGGCGACTTCCGCTTCTTCGCCGCACCGGGCACGTGGACTCTGCGCGCCCTGTCGGCGTCCGGCAACGGCACCGCCGAGGTGTCGCCGGAGGGCAACGGCATCCACAACGTGGACGTCACCGTCGCCAAGTAAGGCACGAAACACCAAGAACGGCCCCGGGATTCATGATCCCGGGGCCGTTCTCGTGCGCACCGGATCGGGTTTCCGAGTGTGCGAAAGATTTTCCCGGGGTCGTTTTCACCTGATCTCGCCGGTGGGATTAGACTCCGAGACGTGGTGCTTACCTTCGAGATTCTGCTGGTTCTCGTCTCCGTGCTGATCGCGTGGTTCGGTCTGTACGTCCTCTACCGGCTGTTCACCGAGTCGTGACAGATCCGGCCCACGAGAACATCGATAACGGAGTGGCCAACGGTTCGTCGTCGACGACGCCGATCGTTCGCCACGAGGAGGGCGCTCGACGCTCCGGAGACCAGGCGGTCGCCGAAGCGGTGGAGCGTGCCAAGTCGACCGGGGCGATGAATGTTCCGACGCTCCCGGATCTGCCGTTGCCCGTGGACACCGCGAATCTGCGGCTGGGCCCGGATCTGAGCTCCTCCATGCTCGCGCTGCTGCCGCTGGTCGGCGTGTGGCGCGGTGAGGGCGAGGGCAACGAACCCGATACCGGCGACTACCGCTTCGGTCAGCAGATCATCGTCTCCCATGACGGCGGCGACTACCTGACCTGGGAGGCGCGCTCCTGGAAGCTGGACGCCCAGGGCGAGTACGCGGGTCCGGATCTGCGCGAGAGCGGCTTCTGGCGGGTCGGCATCGACGGCGACGACGAGGTGCTCGAGCTGCTGCTCACCCACTCCTCCGGCATTGTCGAGCTGTTCTACGGCCAGGCGCTCACCCAGTCCTCCTGGGAGCTGGCCACCGACGTGGTGATCCGCAGCCAGTCCGGCATCGTGGTGGGCGGCGCGAAGCGGCTCTACGGCATTGTCGAGGGCGGCGATCTCGGCTACGTCGAGGAGCGCATCGCGGCGGACGGCGCCCTGGAGCCCCGGCTCTCGGCGCGACTGCAGCGCTACATCGGCTGAGACCGGATTTTCACACCGCGGCAACTGATTTCGCCGACCTGTCCGAAACCGGGAGGACTGTCGTGTTCGAGCGGGCGTTGCAGAAGACCGTCGAAATGGTGTTGCGTGGCGGGACCGGGGTACAGGCGCCGCTGGCCTCGAAATATGTGAGTCGGCTGCGTCGCCTGCACCCCGACCGCACGCCCGAGGACATCGCCGGGGGTCTGGAAGCGCGGTACCTGACCGCGGTCACCCTCAGCGGCACCGTCGCCGGGCTGAGCGCCGCCGTGCCGGGCATCGGCACCTTTATCGGACTGGCCGTCAGCGGCGTCGAATCGGTGTTCTTCCTCGAGATGTCCGCGTTGTACGCGGTGGCGACCGGGAGCGTGCACGGCCTCGAATCGGTCTCGCCCAAGCAGCGGCGGGCCCTGGTGGTGGCGGTCGTGCTCGGCGAGAGCGGCACGGAAGTGCTGGGCAAGGGCGCCAGTCAGTCGGCCCGGGACTGGGCGAACGTCGTGGCCGACCGGCTCCCCGTCGTGCGCTCCATGGACAACGCGATGATGAAACGGTTCATCGTGCGATTCCTGGTGCGCCGGGTGATTCTCATGTTCGGCAAGACGCTGCCCGCCGGCCTCGGCGCTGTGATCGGAGCGCTCGGCAACCGGGCGCTGGCCAAGGGCGTGATCGCGAACGCGCACACCACGTTCGGGCCACCGCCCGCGACCTGGTCGGGGGCCGAGGAAGACGTGGCGATCGGCACGGCGGCACGGGGTTAGCGGTGCGGGCGAACCTGCCCCTGAAAAGGGTACGGCCCCCGAGTTGTATCAGCGGAGATGCAACATTCACGCTGATCCGGCCGGACAGGCCGTAACTCGGGGGCCGGGTGGCTGCCTTGGATTCGCGAGGGCTCGCGCGATCGGAATCCGATTGCAGCGGTAGCGCCTAGCTGGCAGCCACCTCACGCGTCCTAGAAATCATTCTCGAACCACCTCCTTCCTGTGTACCGACGAAGTTAGTCGGAACGGGCAAAGGCGGCAATGTATTTTCTCGGATTGCGAAATCGCAGGTCACGCGGTGGTTGCGGGAATAAGGCGAGTGGTCGTCACGGTTGCGCCCGGCTCGACGTGGACGATGGTGTCGGCCTTGGCGTCCGGCGGCAGCTGATGGGTGACCACTACGACCGTGCGCTCGCGGTCGACCAGGCCGCTCGATTCGTCCAGCAGGCGACGCAGCAGCTCGGCCCCGCCCTCGGCCTCCATGTGCTCGGTCGGCTCGTCCAGCAACAGGACTCGCGCCGGGGACAGCAGCGCGCGGGCCAGCAGGATTCGGCGGCGCTGACCACCGGAGACCGCGGCCGCGCCGCCGACCAGATCGGTTTCGACCCCGTCGGGCAGCGAGTCCAGCCAGGTCCCGGCGCCGACCGCGCGCAGGGCGGATTCGGCCTCGGCGGCGGTGATGTCGCCGCGCGCCACCCGCAGGTTCTCCAGCACGGTGGTGCCGAACAGGTGCGCGTCCTCGGCGAAGAAGGTGACGCCCGGCCGCGGGGTATCGAACAGTCCGGCCCACGCCATGAGCAGAGTGGTCTTGCCCGCGCCGCTGGGCCCGACCACCGCGATGCGGCGGCCCTCCGGCAGCGGCGGGAAAGCCGGTGCGGGATCACCGGATTCGTCGCGCTCGAGCCGGTTCAGGCGATGCAGGGCCGCGCGACCGGTGGTCAGGGCCTGGGCGGCCGCGGGCAGCACCGCGACGGCCTCGAAGGCCGACAGCGGCACCAGCACCAGCACGGTGAACGCCATCGGCGTGATGCCGCCGGGCGGCACGGTCTGGAAGCCCGCGGTGGGAATCGGAGTCCCGCTGCCGTACAGCACGATTCCGATCAGCAGCGCCCCGAGCACGCTGGCCCCGATGGACAGCGGCAGCACCGCCGCCGCCCACGCACCACGCGCCGCCGCCCGATCCTCGGCCGCCACCGCCCGCTGCCCGGCCGCCGTCGCGGTGCCGATCGCCTCGGAAAGCCTGCCCGCGACCCGCAATTCGGGCGCGTGGTCGAGCACGGTGAGCGCCTCCGCGGTGAACTCGGTCCGATCCGCCTTCACCGCCAGCTCGGCCTCCCGCGCCGCCCACGCCGACAGCCACGGCGCGACGATCCCCGAAACCGCCAGCGCCACCGCCAGAATCGCCGCCGCAAGCAGCGAGATGCTCGCCAACAGCCCGACCGCGAGCACCGACAGAATCAACGCCACCGCGATCGGCACGAACGCGCGTACAACGACGGCACCGAGATCGTCGATATCGCTCATCACCCGCCCGAGCAGCTCACCCCGCCGCAAGCGCGTCGGATCCCCTTCCCGGGCTTCGTCTTCCACCCCGCTGCGGCGCGGCCGCCAGATATCCGCGCCCGCGAGCGCCCGATAGGTGGTGGTCCGCGCCGTGCTCATGGCGCGCAGCGCCACATCGTGGGTGGCCAGGCGTTCCAGATATCGACACAGCCCACGCGAGATGCCCAGGGCCCGCACGGTCACCACCGCGATGCTCAGATCCAGCACCGGCGGCATCTGCCAGGCGCGGGCAATCAGCCACGCCGCCAGGGCCGCCAGCCCGAGCCCGCTGCCGAGCGCCAGCACGCCCCACCCCACCGACAGCGCCATCCGCGCCCGTGACAGCTCGAGCAGTTCCCGGATCCGCCGAAAATCGGCCAGTACCGCCCTCATCGCACCGACACCTCCAACTCCGCCGCCGCGGGGACCGGATCCCCCGGCCCAGTTTCGGGTTCGCTCGCGGTCGTGGTCGACCGGACTTCGACGATGTGATCGGCGATGGCCAGGACCGACGGCCGGTGCGCCACCACGACGACCGTCGCCCCGGCGCGGGCGCGGGCGGTCAGGGCCGCGAGCACGGTGGCCTCGCTGTCGTCGTCGAGGTGGGCGGTAGGTTCGTCGAGCAGCAGAATCGAGCGCGGCGCGGCCAGCGTGCGGGTGAGGGCCAGGCGTTGACGCTGGCCCAGCGACAGCCCGATGCCGCCGGCGCCGACGACGGTGTTCCAGCGATGTGGGAGGTCGTCGAGGACGTCATCGAAACCGGTTGCGGCACAGGCTGCCTCGACCTGGTCGGGACCGGCGGGCGGGCCGAGCAGCTCGAGGTTGGCGCGGAGCGTGCCGGGCAGGATGACCGGGCGCTGCGGCAGCCAGGCGATGTGGGACCACCAGTGATCGGGATCAAGATCGGGCACCGGGACGTCGTCCACCAGTACCGCACCCGAATCGGGGGTGAGCAGGCCCAGGATCGCCTGCAGCGCGGTTGATTTGCCGCAGCCGTTGGGGCCGGTGAGGACGGTGATAGCGCCGGGGAGGATGTCCGCCGAGAGGCGGTCGGGGGCGTACCCGTCGCGGGATTTGACGGTCAGGTTTCGGATGTCGATGTGGCCGTGAATGTTTCGGCGTTCAGCCGGGACGGCGTCGGCGGGCTGATCGGTGTCGGGTTCGATGATCGCGAAAGCCCGTTCGGCGGCGGCCATTCCGTCCTGGGCGGCGTGGAAGCGTTCACCGACGGCACGCAGCGGGAGGTAGACCTCCGGGGCGAGGATCAATGCCAGGACGCCCGCGTATAGGCCCATGTGGCCGAAGACCAGGCGCATGCCGATGGAGACGGCGACCAGTGCCACGCACAGGGTCGCCAGCAATTCCAGGACCATCGAGGAGAGGAAGGCCAGGCGCAGGGCGGACATGGTGCGCTTGTGCAGTGCGTCGCCGAGCTCGCGGACGCGGCCCGCCATGCCGCGCGGTGAATCAACCTCGCCCGCAGCGCCGTTCGCGCGGCCGGATTCGCGGCCCAGTGCCCGCAGCGTCGGCATGCCCGCGAAGAGGTCGAGGAGTTGATCCGAGAGCCGGGTGGCCGCCGCCAGGGTGTCGGCGGACTTGCCCTGGGTGAGCAGGCCGATGAGGATCATGAAGATCGGGATCAGGGGCAGGGTGACGAAGATGATCGCGCCGGAGACCCAGTCGTGGACGGCGATGACGGCCAAGACCACCGGCGGCACCAGCGTGGCCAGAATGAGGGCGGGCAGGTAGCCCGCGAGATAGGCGCGCAGGCCGCTCAATCCGGAGCCGACCACGACCGCGAGTTCGGTTCGGCGGCTTTCCAATTCACGGGGCGGCAGTTGAGCCCCCGCTTCGAGCGCGGCCGTCTCGAGTTCCGCGACGACCTGCGCCCCGGCCCGGTGCGCCAGTCGCGACTGCCACCAGGTGGCGGCCACCCGGCACAGCACCGCGACCGCGAAGATCACCAGTTCGACTGTCCAAGAACCGATCCGGCGATGTTCCGGTTCGGTGATGACGCCCGCGAGCACCCGCGCCAGCGCGAGCGCCGCGATCACGATGCACAGCGTGGTTACCAGTGACAGCCCCACACTGACTGCGAGATAGCCGCGGGCGGAGCGGGCGTGCCGCCAGAGCCGCGGGTCCACCGGTCGTGCCATCGTCGTTCTCCTCTACGAAAACGGGCGCACCGTGGTCCGGTGCGCCCGTTTCCCGTTCAGCTCTTGGCGGTTTCCCAGGGCAGCCCGATCGGTGCCGGGATCTGCTCCATGGTGAGCCGTTTCCGGAACACCCAGTACGTCCAGGCCTGGTAGACCAGCACGACGGGGACCAGCGCCACCGCCACCCAGCTCATCACCACCAGCGTGTAGTGGGTCGAGGACGCCGACACCGTGCCGTTACGGCCGTCCACGGTGAGGCTGTACGCGTCATTGATGGTGGAGGGCAGCACATCCGGGAACAGCGACCCGAACAGCAGCACGGTGGCCGCCGCGATGGTGACCGCGGTGCCGGTGAACGCCCAGCCGTCGCGCCCCTGGGTCGCCGCGAAGCCCGCGACCACCAGCCCGATCACGGCCAGCACCAACGGAATCCAGGTCCAGCCCTGCCCGTAGGCCAGCTGGGTCCAGATGCCGAAGACCGCCACCACCACGGCGGTGGGCACGAACAGCAGGCGGATGATCCGCTGGGCGTCGTCGCGCACCTCGTTGCCGGTCTTGAGCGCGATGAACACCGCGCCGTGCAGCAGGAACAGCAGCAGCGTGGTGAGACCGCCGAGCAGCCCGTACGGGTTGAGCAGATCGAACAGATTGCCCTCGATCTGCTTGTGCTCGTTGAGCTTCACGCCGTGCACGATATTGGCGAAGGCCAGGCCCCAGGCGAGCGCCGGGATCCAGGAGCCCAGCCCGATGCCGATATCGCACCAGTTCCGCCACTTCGGATCGTTGATCTTGCCGCGCCATTCGATGGCGCAGGCCCGCGCGATCAGGCCGACCAGGATCAGCAGCAGCGCCAGATAGAACCCGGAGAACAGGCTGGCGTACCACTCCGGGAAGGCCGCGAACATGGCGCCGCCGCCGGTGAGCAGCCACACCTCGTTGCCGTCCCAGACCGGCCCGATGGTGTTGAGCACCACGCGCTTCTTCACCTCGTCGCCGCGCCCGATGATGGGCAGCAGCATGCCGACGCCGAAGTCGAAGCCCTCCAGCACGAAGTAGCCGGTGAACAGGACCGCGATCAGGAGAAACCAGAATTCAGGGAGACTCATCCTCGGCTCCTAGTAGGCGAAGGAAAGCTTCTCGACGGGCTCCCCGGTCATCTTCGGGGCGTCGGCGTCGACGGGCTGTTCGGGTCCGGCGATCACGTAGCGGCGCATCAGGTAGAACCAGCCGATGGCCAGCAGTCCGTACAGCGCCGTGAACACGATCAGCGAGGTGAGGATCGTGCCCGCCGAGACCCCGGACACGCCCTGCTGCACCGTCATTCGGATGTGCTGGTCGCCGGTCGGGTTGGGTGCGACGACCCACGGCTGGCGGCCCATCTCGGTGAAGATCCAGCCGGAGATATTGCCCAGGAACGGCGTGGCGATGGCGATCAGCGACAGCCACGAGAACCAGGTCTGATCCGGGATCCGGCCGCGGCGGGTGACCCAGAATCCGGCCAGCGCCAACAGGATCGAACCGGCCATCCAGGTGATCATGGCGCGGAAGGACCAGTAGGTGACGAACAGGTTGGGCCGGTAGTCGCCGACGCCGTACTTCTCGTTGTAGGACACCTGCAGGTCCTTGACGCCCTGCAGCGTGACGCCGGTGAAGTCACCGGTGGCCAGCCACGGCAGCACGTACGGCACCTCGATGAGGTGGTCGACGCTGTCGCAGTTGTTGTGTGTGCCGACGGTCAGCACCGAGAAGTCCGGATCGGTTTCGGTGTGGCACAACGATTCCGCCGAGGCCATCTTCATGGGCTGCTGCTTGAACATCAGCTTGCCCTGGATGTCACCGGTGAAGATGAGCGCGACCGATGCGATGAGCACCACGTACAGCCCCATGCGCGCGCTCGGCCGCCACATGGTGCGGGCGTCGTCGAGCGCGGCGTCATTGCCCTCGGCCTTGGCCTTGCGGGCATTGCGCACCATCCACCAGCCGCCGATGCCGGCCACGAAAGTGCCCGCGGTGAGGAAGGATCCGGCCACCACGTGCGGGAAGGCGGCCAGGGTGGTGTTGTTGGTGAGCACCGCCCAGATGCTGTGCAGTTCGGCGCGGCCGGTGTTCGGGTTGTACTCCGCGCCGACCGGGTGCTGCATGAACGAGTTGGCGGCGATGATGAAGTACGCCGACGCGTTCACGCCGATGGCGACCAGCCAGATGCACGCCAGGTGCACCTTCTGCGGCAGCTTGGTCCAGCCGAAGATCCACAGGCCCAGGAAGGTCGACTCCATGAAGAAGGCGACCAGCGCCTCCATGGCCAGCGGCGCGCCGAACACGTCGCCGACGAAGCGGGAGTATTCGCTCCAGCCCATGCCGAACTGGAATTCCTGCACGATGCCGGTGGCGACGCCGAGGGCGAAGTTGATCAGGAACAGCTTGCCGAAAAACTTGGTGAGCCGGAGCCAGTGCTCCTTGCCCGTGATCACCCAGGCGGTCTGCATGCCTGCGACCAGCGGTGCGAGGCCGATGGTGAGCGGCACCAGGATGAAGTGATAAACGGTGGTAATTCCGAACTGCCAGCGCGCCAGATCTACGACGCTCATCCGACCTCCCTGCCGATCTACGACATGACGTAGTAACCGACACTACGCCGACCGGTCATCAGATCAACATGTGACGCGCCACAGCACGCCAGGAATTTGCCAGCAGGTGACTCATTGATGGCCGAGGTCACTGGCCCACGCGGACGGATCGGACAAAAGTCCCTTGATTCAGGATCACCAATCCGCGAGGCTGCCCGGCAGCGCGATACCGCGGTTCACCATCTCGGTGATCTCACCCGCGTTGTCCGGAGCCGACATCCGCAGTCCGTCCAGCGAATTGACGCGCGCGGCCAGCGTCACCGAGGACAGCATCCACACCGCGTCGGCGGTGATCAGGTCCGCGATGAACAGCGGCTCGTACTGGCAGACCCAGCCCGCCTTCTCCGCCTGCGCGAACAGCGCGCGCTGCGTGGTGCCGGGCAGCACGCCATTGCGCGCGGGCGGGGTGATCAGCTGATTGTCGCGCTGCACAACGACTGTCGAGCGCGGACCCTCGAGCACCCGATGCTCGGTGCTGGTGAAGATGACGTCGTCCGCGCCCATCCGCTGCGCGAACCGCAGGGCCGACATATTGGTGGCGTAGGACAGGGTTTTCGCACCGAGCAGCAGCCACGGCGCGTTCTGCGCCAGATCGATGGAGATGCCGCGCGAGAGCGTGATCACCGAAACACCTTCGGTGCGCGCCTTTTTCACCCGCTCGGGCACCGCGACCACCAAAACGTAACCGGTAGTGGCGGGTTCGGCTCCGGCGAGGTCCCCACTCTTGTTTGCCGGACGTTCGCTACCGCCGTGATCGCCGTCCCGACCCCGGGTGAGCACCATGCGCAGCGTCCCCTCCCGCTCGCGCCCCCACTCCTCGGCCGCCATCTCCACCGCGAACCGCCAGGCCTCGAGGTCCGGCGCGGGCAGGTCGAGCGCCTCGGCGGAACGCCGTAGTCGCGCCAGATGCAGTTCCAGCGCACACGGCACGCCGTCGCGCACCAGGACGGTCTCGAAGATGCCGTCGCCCCGCAACGCACCGATATCGTCCGCATACAGCAACGGCGCGTTCGGATCCCGGATCGCGCCGTCAAGAGTCACCAGAACCCGTTCCACCATGGGCTCGAGCCTAGGACAAGCGGCCCGTCGGGGTGGCCATACCGAAGCGGCGAGCCCGTCAACCCGGCTGCCACCGCCCGGTAAACCTCCGACCGCGGCCCAAACGCGACAACGGCTCCCGGCGCGGCGACCCACGCCGGTGGCCCCATCACGCCACCCGGCACTGCGGTGACACATCGCCCGCATCCGGCGGTGATTCTCGAATCGACGCAAAGGTCGCGTAGAGGCGGACGAGGCCGCCGGGCGGGTTGGCATAGGGTGGGTATGTGTCCTCCTCGGTTTCGGCCAGTCCGATCTTGCAGGTTCCAGGGGCTGTCGCGGGGCTGCCGGAGTCTCCGGATGCCGCGGTCTCGTGGCATTACGGCGATCCCTTCGGCGAACAGCGCGCGGCAGCACAACAAGTCGCGGTGGTCGATCGCTCCCACCGATTCCTGATCTCCATCACCGGAAAAGAACGGCTGAGCTGGCTGCACACCATTTCCAGCCAGGCCGTCGCCGATCTGCGCGACGGTGAGTCGGCCGAGGATCTGGACCTGGATCTGAACGGCCGGGTGCTCAACCACTTCGTGCTCACCGACCTCGACGGCACGGTCTGGATCGACACCGAGGCGCAGCGCGGAGCGGAGCTGCTGGGCTTCCTGCAGAAGATGGTCTTCTGGGCCGACGCCAAGCCGGTCGAGGCCGACGACCATGCGGTGCTGAGCCTCTTGGGCCCCGGCGTGACCGAACTCACCGAATCCCTCGGTGTCGCAGCCCTTCCCGACACCTACCGCGCGGTCCCGCTGCCCGGCGGCGGCTTCCTGCGCCGCATGCCGTGGCCCACCGCCGACTCCTTCGACCTGATCGTCCCCCGCGACCAGCTGGTCACCTGGTGGACGAAGCTGCACGACGCGGGCGCGGTCGCCGCGGGCATGTGGGCCTTCGAGGCGCTGCGGGTCGCGGCCCTGCGCCCCCGGCTCGGCCTCGACACCGACGAGCGCACCATCCCGCACGAGGTGAACTGGATCGGCGGCCCCGCCGAATACGGTGCGGTGCATCTGAACAAGGGTTGCTATCGCGGCCAGGAGACCGTGGCCCGGGTCCACAATCTCGGCAAGCCGCCCCGCCACCTGGTGCTGCTGCACCTGGACGGCGCCGCGGATTCCCGTCCGGCGACCGGTGATCCGGTGACCGCGGGCGGCCGCGCCGTCGGCGTGCTGGGCACCGTGATCGACCACCACGAGCTCGGCCCCATCGCCCTGGCACTGATCAAGCGCACCATCCCCGCCGACACCGAACTCGTCGCGGGCCCGTGCGCGGCGGCCATCGACGCGGATTCCATGCCCTCCCATGACGAACCGCAGGCCGGCCGGCTCGCCGTCGAGAAGCTGCGCGGTCGATGAGCGCTCTGCCCGGCGGCACCGTGCGCAGCACGCCCGTCGGTACCGTGCTGGCGGTCTGCGTCGTGCACGCCGAACTCGAGGTGCCCGCCAAGTCGTCCAAGGTGGGCCGCACCGCCATCGACAAACGTCCGGTGCCGCACCGGATTCCGGTCCGGACCCTCGGCCTGGACGGCGACCACGTGTGCGACACCAAGAATCACGGCGGCGTGCACCAGGCCGTCTACGCCTACGCCGAGGAGGACGCCCGCCGCTGGGCCGACGAGCTGGGCCGTGAGCTCGGCCCGGGCTGGTTCGGCGAGAACCTGCGCGTCTCCGGCCTTCCCGTCAGCGACGCGGTGCTCGGCGAACGCTGGGCCGTCGGCGACACCCTGCTCGAGGTCTCCGCCCCGCGCGTGCCCTGCTCGACCTTCCAGTGGCGCACCGGCGAGCCGCAGTGGGTGAAACGCTTCACCCTGCAAGCGAATACGGGCGCCTACCTGCGCGTGCTCACCGAGGGCGCGATCGGCGCGGGCGACGAGATCCGCGTGCTGCACACCCCTGCGCACGGCGTCACCGTCCGCGACCTGTTCACCGGCGCGCACCCGGATCGGCTGGAGCTGCTGCTGGAATCCGAGCCGAGCATCTCCGATGACGTGCGCATGCAGATCGACCGCCATCGCCGCCGCCACGCGGGGGCGGCCCGCCCATGACCGATATGACTACCGAAGGGAGCCCCGCTTTGAGCGTCGATCTGGTCGAGGTGGTCCGGTCCGGATTCCGCGAGTGCGTGCACCGCGGTTCGGCGGTGATCCTGCGCCCGGACGGTGAGCCGCTGGTCGAGGTCGGCGCGGTGCACGGCCCGATCTTCCCGCGCTCCACCAACAAGCCCCTGCAGGCACTCACCTTGCTGCGCAATGGTTTCGAACCGGTCGACGAGGCCGAACTGGCCATCTCCACCGCCTCGCACTTCGGCGAGCCCGACCACGTCGAGCTGGTGCAGCGCCTGCTGGATCGCTTCGGATTCACCGAGGACGATCTGGAGTGCCCGCCGGATCTGCCGTTCGAGGAGCAGGCCCGCGCCCAGGTGCTGGCCGGCGCCGATCGCGCCAAGGCCGCCCGCCGGATCTACATGAACTGTTCCGGCAAACATGCCGCCATGCTCGCCACCTGCAAGATCAACGGCTGGCCCAGCCGCGGATACCTGGAGGTCGGCCACCCGCTGCAGCAGGCGGTGCTGGAGACGGTCGCCGATGTGACCGGTGAACCGGAGACCGATCTGGGCATCGACGGCTGCGGCCTGCCCATCGTGCCGGTCTCGCTGGTGAATCTGGCCCGCGCCTACGCGAGCTTCGCGACGGCCGCCGAAGGTACCCCGGAACGCCGTGTCGCGGACGCGATTCGCAGCCATCCGCGAGTGATTTCCGGCACGGACGGACCAGATTTCCGCGTCATGACAGCGACCCCCGGACTGGTCTGCAAGATCGGCGCCGACGGCGTGCACGCCGGTGCGTTGCCGGACGGTTCGGCCTTCGCCTACAAGATCGACGACGGCGCCGACCGCGCGCGACTTCCCCTGACGCTGGCCATTCTCCAGCGTATGGGCATCGAATGGACCGACGAGCACGCCGAGCTGGCCGCCCCCGCGGTGCTCGGCGGAGGGGCCCGGGTGGGCATCATCCGAGCCATTCCCGGCGTGGTTTAGCCGCCGGTCGGCGTGCCTTTCACCGGGCCGGGCAAGCGCCCGCGCCCGGCCCCGCGACGTTTATCCCCCACTCCTGGAAGCGCGACCGCCGGACACACGCTAAAGTGTTCGTCAGGAAGAGTATTAATTCGAACGGGGCCGCCAAACCCACCCCAGGCCGCCCCGCAGTGACGCGAGGGGGTCAGCCATGGGCCGTGGCCGGGCTAAGGCAAAGCAGACCAAGGTTGCACGGGAGCTCAAGTACAGCTCGCCGTCGACCGACTTCTCGAGCCTTCAGCGAGAGCTGTCGGGGAGTCCCTCCGACACACAGCGGAGTGGTGTGCTTTCCGAAGAGCATGACGCGAGCGAATCGTCGTCGCGCTGGGACGACGAAGACAGCTACGACGACTGGCGTCGCTGACTCGGATTTCTACGTACTGCAGGGGGAGCCGGTGGGCTTCCCCTTTAGCACGTCGAATTACGCCGAAGATCATGTGACGCTGAGGGTTCGCCAGCAGCAGCACTAGCGTCCCGTCCTCACCAAGGACGGGACGTTCATTTGTGTCTCCAGGGCACGGGAGTGGCCGCGCCCCAGCATCATTCGGACATACAGAACGGCCCCGGTCACTGCAGAGTGACCGGGGCCGAGTGCTGTGCGGCTAGAAGCGCGGGTGGTCGCCCACGAGGACCGCGCGGGCGGACTCGGCGTCCTTGGCCTTCTTCACCGTGCCGAGGGTCCAGCAGTCGATGTGGCGGGCCGTGAGGACCGCGAGGGCGCGGTCGGCGTCCTCGGGGGCCACGACGGCGACCATGCCGACGCCCATGTTGAAGGTCTTCTCCATCTCGGCGCGCTCGACGCGGCCGCGCTGGGCGATCATCTTGAAGACCGGGGCCGGGTTCCAGGTGCCGCGATCGAGCTCGGCGACCAGGCCGGCCGGGAGCACGCGGGCCAGGTTGGCGGCCAGGCCGCCGCCCGTCACGTGGCAGAAGGTGCGCACATCGGTTTCGGCGATCAGCGCCAGGCAATCCTTGGCGTAGATCTTGGTGGGCTCGAGCAGTTCCTCGCCGAGGGTGCGGCCGAATTCCTCCACGTGCCCGGTGAGGGACATGCGGTCGATGTCGAGCAGCACCTTGCGGGCCAGCGAGTAGCCGTTGGAGTGCAGGCCCGAGGAGCCCATGCCGATGACCACGTCGCCGGGGCGGACGCGGTCCGGGCCGAGCACGGCGTCGGCCTCGACCACGCCGACGCCGGTGGCCGACAGGTCGTAGTCGTCGGCGCCCATCAGGCCCGGGTGCTCGGCGGTCTCGCCGCCGAGCAGCGCGCAGCCCGCGATGACACAGCCCTCGGCGATGCCGGACACGATCTGCGCCACCCGTTCCGGGACCACCTTGCCGACGGCGATGTAGTCCTGCAGGAACAGCGGTTCGGCGCCGCAGACCACCAGGTCGTCGACGACCATGGCGACCAGGTCCAGGCCGACGGTGTCGTGCTTGTCGAGGGCCTGGGCCACGGCGATCTTGGTGCCGACGCCGTCGGTGGAGGCGGCGAGCAGGGGCTCCTTGTAGCCGCCCTTCAATGCGAACAGTCCTGCGAAGCCACCGAGTCCGCCCTGGACCTCGGGGCGGCTGGCCTTCTTCGCCAGGGGTGCGAAGAGCTCGACCGCACGGTCACCGGCTTCGATATCGACACCGGCGGCCGCGTACGACGCACCGGCACCACTGGGGGTCTGTTCAGTCATTGTCGGGGAGAGCTCCAAGCCGAATCGACGGATAGATGCCTGCTCACGCTACCTGAACGCGATAACGACCTTGACACCGCTACGGTGCCGCTGAGGTGTCATAGCGTGCCTGCCTCGGCGAACAGCGCGGCCGTCTCGGTGCGGCGGCGGCGCTGCTCCACCGGATCGGGCACGGGGACGGCGGCCACCAGGCGACGGGTGTACTCCTCGCGCGGTCGGCGAAGAATGTCGTCATTGTCGCCCTGTTCGACGACAGCCCCGTTGCGCAGCACCACGATTCGATCCGCGAGCTGATCCACCACGGCGAGATCGTGACTGATGAACAGGCACGCCCAGCCGCACTCGCGCTGGAGTTCGGCGAACAGCTCGAGCACCTTCGCCTGCACGGAGACGTCCAGGGCGCTGGTCGGTTCGTCGGCCACCAGCAGGTCCGGATTCAGCACCAGGGCGCGCGCGAGACTCACGCGCTGGCGCTGGCCGCCGGAAAGCTCGTGCGGATACCGGTTTTCCACGCCCGCCGGCAGCTGCACGTCGTCGAGCAGGTGGCGGACGCGGTCGCGGGCGGCCGCGCCCTTCGCCTGCTTGTGCACCAGCAGCGGTTCGGCCACGCACTCGCCGATGGTGAGGCGCGGGTTGAGCGAGGTGGCCGGGTCCTGGAAGACGAAGCCGAAGCGGCGGCGCAGCGGCCGCAGCTTGCGTTCGGAGAGTCCGGCGATATCGGTGCCGAGCACCCGCACGCTGCCCGCGGTGGGGCGTTGCAGGGCGGCCACGCAGCGGCCGATGGTGGACTTGCCGGAACCGGATTCGCCGACCAGGCCGAGGGTTTCGCCGCGGCGCAGGGTCAGGGTCACCTCGTCGACCGCCCGGAACGACGGGCGGCCCAGCGGGGCCGGGAACTCGACGACCAGATTCGAGACCTCGAGCACGGTCTCGGCGTCGGCCGGGATGGGCTCGCGGACAATGGTTTTCGCCAGTGCCGCACCGGCGACGGAGGCACTGTCGGACTCCTCGCCCGCTTCCCAGTTGTCCGGCAGCACATGCAGTTTCGGCACGGCCGCCAGCAGCGCCCGGGTGTACTCGTGTTGCGGGTCGGCGAAGAGCTGGTCGACCTTGGCCTCTTCGACGATGCGGCCCTCGCGCATCACCACCACGCGATCGGCGAGGTCGGCGACGACGCCCATATTGTGGGTGATGAGGACGATGGCCGCGCCGATCCGATCACGCAGATCCCGCAGCAGTTCCAGGATTTCGGCCTGCACGGTCACGTCGAGCGCGGTGGTCGGCTCGTCGGCGATGATCACCTTGGGCTCGCAGGCGATGGCGATGGCGATCACCACGCGCTGCTTCTGCCCGCCGGAGAGCTGGTGCGGGTAGTAGTCCACCCGCGCCTCCGGATCGGGCAGCCCGACAGCGCGCAGCAGCTCGATCGCCTTGGCGCGCGCCTCTTTTCGCTTCATGCCCGAATGCGCGCGCAGCGCCTCGGAGATCTGGAAGCCGACGGTGAACAGCGGGTCCAGGGCCGCGCCGGGCTCCTGGAAGACCATCGAGACGGCCCCGCCGCGCAGGGCGGTGAGTTCCTTGGAGCTCATCTTGGTGACGGCCTTGGTGCCCAGCACGACCGCGCCGCTCACGCTGGCGGTGGGCGGCAGCAGCCCCATGGCGGTGCGGGAGCTCACCGATTTGCCGGAGCCGGATTCGCCGACCACGGCCAGGACCTCACCCGGATACACCTGGTAGGACACGTCGTTCACGGCCGTGACCGATCCGGCGTCGGTGGCGAAGCAGACGGTGAGGCCCTCGAAGGACAGGACGGGTTCAGGCATCGTCTGCCTCCTTGGCGGTCTCGGTGACGGCAGCGGCACCGGCGGTCTCGGCGGCGGCGCTGTCGGGCGCGGGTGCGGTCGCGGCGCGGCGGGTGCGCAGCAGCGGGTTGAGCACCTCGTTGAGGCTCTCGCCGACCAGCGTCATGCCCAGCACCACGAGCACGATGGCCACACCCGGCCACACGCCCGTCCACCAGATGCCGTTGGAGACATCGGAAAGCGCCTTGTTGAGGTCGTAGCCCCATTCGGCGGCCTGCGTCGGCTCGATGCCGAAGCCGAGGAAGCCCAGACCCGCCAGGGTCAGAATGGCCTCCGCGCCATTGAGCGTGATGAGCACCGGCAGCGACTGCGTCACGTTGGCCAGGATGTGCCGGTACAGGATTCGCACCGTGGACGCGCCGGTGACCCGCGCGGCGTCCACGTACGGTTCCTGCTTCACCGAGATGGTGGCATTGCGCACCACCCGGAAGTATTGCGGCACAAAAATAACGGTGATCGCGATGGCCGCGGACAGGATGCCGCCGAAGCTCGACGACTGCCCGCCCGACACCACGATCGACACCACGATGGCCAGCAGCAGCGACGGGAATGCGTACATGGCGTCCATGAACAGCACCAGGACGCGGTCCACCCAGCGCCCGAGGTACCCGGACACCAGACCCAGCGGCACACCCACGAACAGCGACAGCACCAGCGATACCGCGATCACCGAAAGTGCCGTCCGCGCACCGAAGATGACGCGGGAGAACACATCCTCGCCGCGCACCGAGGTGCCGAACCAGTGCGCCGCCGAGGGCGCCTGCTGGCGTGCGAATTCCACGCCGTCGGCGGTGCTCTGCGCGAAGCCGTAGGGCGCGATCAGGGGCGCGAAGATGGCGACCAGGATGAATCCCGCGACCAGTCCGAGCCCGAGCAGCAGCGTGAACCGCTGCAGCCCGGAGGTCATGCGCACCAGGGCCATTCCGGGAATCCGGAACTTGGCCCGGGTGGGCGGGACGGTGACCTCGACACCCGTTTCGATGACCGTCATCAGAACCTCACCCTCGGGTCGATCATGGCCACGATCAGGTCCACCAGGAAGCTCATGACCGCCACCACGATGGCGATGAACGCGACGATGCCCTGCACCGCCACGAAGTCACGCGCCTGCAGGTAGGAGGCGAGCTGGTAGCCCAATCCCTTCCATTCGAAGGTGGTTTCGGTGAGCACCGCGCCACCCAGCATCATGGCGATCTGCATGCCCATCACGGTCACCACCGGGATCAGGGCGTTGCGGAAGGCGTGCCGCCCGGTGACGACGCGATCGGAGAGACCGCGCGCGCGAGCGGCGTCGACGTAACCCGAGCGCAGGGTCTGGATCAGGTTGATCCGCACCAGCCGCAGGAACACGCCCGCGGTCAGCAGGCCCAGCGCGATCGCGGGCAGCACAGCGTGTTTCAGCACGTCGACCATGTAGGAGGTATCCCCGTAGAGGATGGCGTCGACGATCATGATGTTGGTCTTCGGCGACACGTGCTGCAACTGCAGTTCCACATTGGTGCTGGCCCGTCCGGCAACGGGCAGCCACCCCAGCTTCACCGAGAAGATCAGTTTCAGCAGCAGGCCGACGAAGAACACCGGCGCGGCGTACACCAGGATGGCGAACAGCCGCAGGCTCACATCACGGGCCGAATCCCGTTTGGTGGCCGCGTATCTGCCCAGCGGCACGCCGACCGCGAAGGCCACGATGAGCGACCAGAAGACCAGCTCCAGGGTGGCCGCGCCATAGGTGACGATGACGTCGCTGATGGCCCGATTGTCCTGGGAGCGGCCGAAATCGCCCTTCAGCAGCCCGGACAGGTACTCCCAGTACTGGGTGAGGATGGGCCGGTTGAGCCCGGCCGCCTCCTTGCGCTCCTGGATCTGCTGCGGGCTCAGGCGACCGCCCATGGCCGCGCTGATCGGGTCGCCGATCACGCGCATCAGGAAGAACACCAGCGTGACCAGGATCCAGGTGGTCGGGATGATGAGCAGCGCTCGCACCCCCAGGTAACGCAGCAGCGCACTGTAGCGGGAATTGCTGCCGCGCGATCGCTTTCCCGCGGGGCGGGCCGGATCGACCGGCCCGCCCACCTTCTCGATGGCGGTCACTTGCTCAGCACACCGAAGCGGAACTTGAAGGTCGGGTCGAGGGTGTCGGCGACGCCCTGGACGTTCTTGCCCGCGACCGCGATATTGGTTCCGGCCAGCAGCGGCAGCATCGGCAGATGGTCATTGGCCAGCGAGAACTGCACCTGCTTGAGGACAGCGGCGCGCTTGGCCGGATCGGGTTCGGTGGTCTCCGCGGTGAGCAGCGCGTTGATCTGCGGATCCTCGAAGTGGTTCTGCAGCGTGTTGTTCGGTGCGAAGAACGGGGTCAGGTAGTTGTCGGCGTCCGGGAAGTCCGGGAACCAGCCGAACTGGTAGAGCGGGTAGGAGTCCTTCACCCGTTCATCCTGATACGAAACCCATTCGGTGGACTGCAGATTCACCTTGAACAGCCCGGTGGCCTCGAGCTGGTTCTTGATGGCCGCGTACTCCTCGGAGCTGGAGCCGCCGTAGTGATCCGAGTTGTACTGCAGGTTCAGCGTGACGGGCGCGGCGACACCGGCGTCGGAGAGGAACTTGGCGGCCGCGTCCTTGTTCGGCTTGGCCCCGTAGATCTCCTTGTACGGTTCGGTCGCGCCGGTCGCGCCGGGCACCACCGACGAGTACGCGGGCTTGTAGGTGCCCTTGTACACGTTGGTCGCCAGGGCGTCGCGGTCGACGCTGCTGGCGATCGCCTTGCGCACGGCCAGCTTCTGGGCCGGGGTGCCGCCGGGCATGGCGTTCAGGTTGAAGACGATGTAGCGCAGCTCGCCACCGGGCCCCTCATGCACGGTGACCTTGCTGTCGTTACGCAGCGAATCGATGTCGGTGGGGCTCAGGCTCCGGTAGGCGACATCGACATTGCCGTTCTGCACATCGAGCTTCAGGTTGGCCATCTCGGCGTAGTACTTCACCGAGACGCCGTCGTTCTTGGGCTTGCCGAACAGGCCGTTGTAGTCCGGGTTGGCCTTGTAGTCGACGAGCTTGTTCTTCTCGTAGCTGGAGATGGTGTACGGCCCCGAGAAGGCCTTGGTCTTGACCACGTCCTCATCGCTGAGAACCTTGTCGGCCGGGAAGCTCTTCTCGTCGATGATGATTCCGGCCTGGCTGGGCAGCACCGATGCGAAGGTCTGATCGTTGGCGACCTTGAGCGTGAAGTTCACGGTCTTGTCGTCGACGGCGTCGGTGTGGTCCAGATTGCCCAGCAGCGAGGCGGGACCGTTGGGGTCGTTGATCTTCAGGATGCGGTCGAAGGAGAACTTCACGCTCTTGGCGGTGAGCGGGTTCCCGTTCGCGAATTTCAGGCCGGGCTTGACCGTGCAGCTGTAGACCGTCGGCGAGCTGAACCCGCACTTCTCGGCGGCGTCCGGCTCGGGGACGGACTTGCCCGGCGCGAAGTTCAGCAGGGTCTGATAGATCTGCGTCTCGGCCTGCAGCGAGCCGTTGTCATAGGCGAGGGCGGGATCCAGGGAGAAGATCTTGTCCGTGGTGCCGACGGTGATGCCCGCGCCACTTCCTCCGTCCCCGGTGCGTCCAGACCCGCAGCCCGCGGCCACGAGTGCGATGCCTGCCATGCCGACCGCGGCGAAGGTCCTCGCCCGGTTCGTCTTCGAACCCATAGTGCTCAACTCTCGAACTTCGGGCGGTGGAAGTCCGGATCGCGGACATCACACCGCCACAGCTTGATGTGTCTCGGCGCACCGTAGTAACGGTTTGTTGCCGTCTTGTTGCCGGGGTATCGATGAATAAAACGCTGGTCACAAATATTGGTTATAACCAGCCAAAACTCCGGTGAACTTTCTTCTCAGATGGATAAATTCCAGCGAGAATGCATAACTAGTGATCGAAGGCCCGCCCGCTCGCCGAACGGGCCTCCGAAACCAGTTATTTGCTCAGCACACAGAACCGGAACTTCGAGGACGGATCCAGGGTCGAATCCACGCCCTGGATGTTCTTGGCCGCGACCGCGATCTGGTTACCGGTCAGCAACGGCACGATGGGCATGAAATCGGCCATCAGGTCGTGCTGCACCGTCGCCAGCGCGGCGGCCCGCTTGGCCGGATCCCCTTCGGTCAGTTGGGCGTTCAACTCCGCGGTGATCTTCGGATCGCCGAAGTGGTTGCGCAGGAAGTTGTCCTCGACGAAGAACGGGCGCAGATAGTCGTCGGCGTCCGGATAGTCGGGGAACCAGCCGAACTGGAACAGCGGGTAGCCGTCGGAGGACCGCGCCTTCTGGTACGCGACCCATTCGGTGGATTGCAGATTCACCTTGAACAGGCCGGTGGATTCCAGCTGGCTCTTGATCGCGCTGTACTCCTCCGAGCTGGACGGGCCGTAGTGCTCGGTCGTGTACTGGAGGTTCAGCTCGACCGGCGTGGCCACCCCCGCCTCGGCCAGGAACTTGGCGGCCGCGTCCTTGTTCGGCTTGGTCCCGTAGATGTCCTTGATCGGCTCGGTCGCGCCCGGAAGACCCTTGGGCACCGGCGAATACAGCGGCGACCAGGTGCCCTTGAAGACACCGGTGGACAGGGCCTCCCGATCGATGGACGTGGAGACGGCCTTGCGAATGGCCAGCTTCTGCGCGGGATTGCCGCCGGGCTGGGTGTTCAGGTTGAACACGATGTAGCGGGTGTCGCCGCCGGGCGCCTGGTGCACGGTGACCTTGTCGTTGTTCTTCAGCGACTCCAGGTCGGTCGGGCTGAGGGTGCGCCAGGCCACGTCGATATTGCCCTGCTGGACATCGAGTTTCATGTTCGACGCCTCGGCGTAGTACTTCGTCGTGACGGTGTCGGTCTTGGGCTTGCCGTAGAGGCCGTTGTAGTCCGGGTTGGCCTTGTACTCGACCAGCTTGTTCTTGTCGTAGCTGGAGATGGTGTACGGGCCGGAGAACGGCTTGGCCTTGACGATGTCCTCGTCGGCCATGATCTTGTCGGCCGGGAACACCTTCTCGTCGACGATGGCCGCCGCCTGGGTGGGCAGGATCGCCGGGAAGGTCTGGTCGTTGGCCTGTTTGAGGGTGAAGTTGACGGTCTTGTCGTCGGGGGCGTCGGTGTGATCGAGGTTGTCCAGCAGCGCCTTCGGGCCCTGCGGGTCGTCGATCTTCACCATGCGGTCGAAGGAGAACTTCACGCTCTTGGCGGTCAGCGGATCGCCGTTGACGAACTTCAGGCCCGGCTTGAGCGTGCAGGAGTAGACGGTCGGCGAGGTGAACGCGCACTTCTCGGCCGCGTCGGGCTTCGGGGTGGCGTCGCCGGCGGGGAAGTTCAGCAGGAACTGGTAGACCTGGGTCTCGGCCAGCAGTGAACCATTGTCGTAGGCCTTGGCGGGATCCAGCGAGGTGACCTTGTCGGTGGTGCCGACCAGGATCCCGCCTCCCCCGCCGCCGCCCGTCTTACCGGAACCGCATCCGGCTATCGCAAACACGGCCAGTCCGGCGAACCCGACTGCCGCAACTCTTTTCGCGCGCATGTACTGCCCTGCTCTCGAAACGCAGCGCGAGCCGCCGGGTCACTGGCCGGCCGCGCCGCGGTGGACATCCTTTGGCTGGGCACAGTATCGACCGGTTATAACCGCCGCGTTGCGTTTCTGGACAATCGGTACATAAATTGCGCCATTCGCGCGCACACGCCGATGGCGCAACTGCGCCAACATATTTCCCGCAAATGACCGGGAAAAGCGCAGTGCCCGCCCGCGATTACGCGGACGGGCACTGAAAGTTCTTGCGGCTACGGGCGGCTCAGGGCCGAGGCATTGGCATTATCCGCCAGCAGCTCCGACTCGGTGGCGCCGGTGAGCATGCCCTCGAGCACGTTCTTGCCGATGGCCGTCTCCACGGGCAGCGCGATCGGGTAGTCGCCGTCGAAGCAGGCGCAGCACAGGCGCGAGCGGGGCTGCTCGGTGGCGGCGATCATGCTGTCGAGGGAGATGTAGCCGAGGCTGTCCGCGCCGATGGAGCGGCGCACGCCCTCCACCATGTCGTCGAGGCTCTCGCCCGCGATGCCGTCGGGGCCCGCGCCATTGGCGATCAACTCCGCGCGCGAGGCGAAGTCGATGCCGTAGAAGCAGGGCCACTTGACCGGCGGGGAGGCGATCCGCACGTGGATCTCCAGCGCGCCCGCCTCCCGCAGCATGCGGATCAGGGCGCGCTGAGTATTGCCGCGCACGATGGAGTCGTCCACCACGATCAGCCGCTTGCCGCGGATGACCTCGCGAAGCGGGTTGAGCTTCAACCGGATTCCGAGCTGGCGGATGGTCTGGCTGGGCTGGATGAAGGTGCGGCCCACGTAGGCGTTCTTCATCAGGCCCTGGCCGTAGGGCACGCCCGAACCCTGGGCGTAGCCGACCGCGGCCGGGGTACCGGACTCGGGCACCGGGATGACCAGATCGGCCTCGATCGGGTGCTCGGCGGCCAGGCGGCGGCCGATCTCGACGCGGGTGGCGTGCACCGAGCGGCCGGAGATGGTGGAGTCGGGGCGGGCCAGGTAGACGTACTCGAAGACGCAGCCCTTGGGGGTCGGGTTGGCGAAGCGCAGCGAGCGCACCCCGTCGGCGTCGATCGCCAGCAGTTCGCCCGGCTCGATCTCGCGCACGAAGGACGCGCCGACGATGTCGAGGGCGGCGGTCTCACTGGCAACCACCCAGCCGCGATCCAGGCGGCCCAGGCATAGTGGGCGCACCCCGTGCGGATCGCGCGCCGCGTACAGCGTGTGCTCGTCCATGAAGGTGAGACAGAACGCGCCGCGCAGCGTCGGCAGCAGCTCCATGGCCGCCTGCTCGATGCTCTTGTCGGCGGCCGCGTGCGCGAGCAGCGCGGTGATCACGTCGGAGTCGGAGGTCGCGGCCACGGTGCCCGCGAGGCGGCCGGTGACCAGTCCGAGTTCCCGTGCCCGAGCGCTCAATTCGGCGGTATTGACCAGATTTCCATTGTGGCCCAACGCGAGTCCGGTACCGACCGCGGTGGTGCGGAAGATCGGCTGGGCGTTCTCCCAGGTGGTGGACCCGGTGGTGGAGTAGCGGCAGTGGCCGACGGCGACGTGCCCGGGCATGGCGGCCAGGGTCTGCTCGTCGAAGACCTGGCTCACCAGGCCCAGATCCTTGAAGACCAGCACCTGCGAGCCGTCGGCGACGGCGATGCCCGCCGCCTCCTGACCGCGGTGCTGCAATGCGTAGAGTCCGTAGTACGTGAGCTTGGCCACATCCTCGCCCGGGGCCCAGACACCGAACACACCGCACTCTTCGCGCGGTTCGTTCTCGTCCTGGTCGTGGGTGGTGGCAGCGGAGGGGAGAGACACCGTTTGCTCCCTGTTCGGCGGGCGGGGGGCGTGAGCCATTCTACGGGTAACCGCAAGGCAACCCACCGTTGGGATAACCGGGATGGCAGGGGGTTTGCTGTTAGCGTTCGACCGTGGCGACCACGGAAAGCACCCCCGGTGCGGAATCGAGTCCGCGACGTAGGCATCTGAGCCCGTTCAGGTGGGCTTTCCCGATCGTCGTGGTCACCCTGCTGGCCTCGTTGCTGGGCGTCATGTACCTCGACTACGTGGTCGATCCGGAGAAGAACCTGCACGATTTCCCGATCGCGCTGGTGAACCAGGATGTCGGCGACGACATCAAGAACGGCGATCAGGTCCAGCACGTCAACTTCGGCGATCAGGTCACCGAGGGACTGCGCAAGGCCGTGCCGTCGGATCAGATCGATCTGCGGGTGCTCGGCATCAACGAGGCGCAGCTGCAGATGCAGTCGGCACGGGTGTACGGCACCATCATCATTCCCAGCGACTTCTCCAAGCGCCTGGGCATTCTCGGCGTCGGCAGCGTGGTGCCCGGCGACATCGCCAAGCCGGAGATCACCCTCCAGACCAATCCGCGCACCGGCGCGTTCGCGACCGCGGTGGTGCAGAAGTTCGGCGATAAAGCGCTCACCCAGGTGAACGCGCAGGTCGGGCAGCAGCTGACCGAGACGGTGAAGAAGCAGCTGACGCCGCCGCCCGGCGCGCCCCCGACCGAACTCTCCGCGGCCACCCGCCTGGTGCTGGCCCAGCCGCTGAACATCGTGACGGCCGAATTCCGGCCGCTGCCCGGCGGTTCCGGCGAGGGCCTGACCGCTTTCTTCTACAGTCTGCTGCTCCTGCTGGTCGGCATGGTCGGCGCGATGATCATCCATCAGCTCATCGACTCGGCGCTGGGCTTCCTGCCGACCGAGTGGGGTCCCTGGTACGTGCACTATCCGCGCGCGTCGATCTCGCGCACCAAGACGCTGCTCATCAAATGGTCTGCCGTCGTGGTCATGTCGATCGTGGTCTCCGGCGCGCTGGAGGGCATCGGCGCGGCGCTGGGCATGCCTATCGACAAGCCGCTGTTGCTGTTCCTCTACGGCGCGCTCGTCATGATCGCCGTCGGCTTCACCTGCACCGCGACCCTGGCCGCGATCGGTACCGCCGGCCTGATCATCAACCTGATCGTCTTCATCATCCTGGGCCTGCCCTCCTCGGGCGGCACCATCCCGATCGAGGCCACCCCCAAGTACTTCGGCTGGCTGGCCCGATTCGAGCCCATGCACCAGGTGTTCCTGGGCACCCGCTCGATCCTGTACTTCTACGGCAACGGCCAGGCGGGCCTGACCCGCGGCGTCTGGATGGCGGTCCTCGGGCTGGCGATCGGCGTGGTGTTCGGGCTTGGGATCACCCGCTTCTACGACCGGAAGGGCTTGGAGCGCAAGCCGGTCGAGACCGCCGACACCGGCAAGCACGCCAAGCCCACCGACGCCTAGCTCACAGCGGCACGACCGGCAGCCAGCGCGCGACCTCACCCGCGCGGCTGCCGGAGGCGCTCAACGCCCCGGACTCCACCGCGTCCTCGAACCCGAGCAGCCCCGTGGCCAGCAACAGCCAGGTCCGCGCATCGGTCTCGACCACATTCGGCGGCGTCCCCCGCGTATGCCGCGGCCCCTCGATGCACTGCACGGCCACGAACGGCGGCACCCGCACCTCCACCGAATGCCCCGGCGCATCCGCCGCCAACGCCCGCACGGTTCCCCGCACCGCCGCCGCGACCTCGGCCCGCGCGGGCTTCGCCACGGTGTCATCCCGCAACCACTCCCCCACCGCGGCCACCGCCGCCCGCACCTCCGCCGGATCCACCGCACCTCGTCGCGCCATGCCGCGAGGCTACCGCCGCCCACCGACGAGACGGCGGGCCAGGCGCGGAGCCAGCGCGCCACCGGCATTCAGGGCCAGGTGCAGCAGGGCCGGGGCGGTGGCGCTGCCGGTGTCGCGGCGCAGGCGGTCGAAGACCAGCCCCGCGATGCCGGTGATGGCGACCGTCGCGGCAATGGGATCGGCTGCGGCGCGGGCGGGTTGGATGTGGGAGAGGCCGAAGACGAAGGCGCCCAGACCGGTTCCGGCCGCACCGGCGGCCTGCTCCAGCAACGGGGTCAGCGTCGACCGGTAGACCAGTTCCTCGGTGAGTACCGTGCCGCCGGGAATGTGCAGCGCGGTCCATTCGACGGTATGCACGGCCGGACCGCGATCGTCGAGTCCGGCCAGGTGGCGCCGGGTGGCCGGAACGGCCAGCGCCGCAGCGTATCCGGAGACCACCAGTCCCGCCGCGATCGCCCCGGCCCGTAACCCACGCGGCGACAACCAGTTCGGCGCTCCCCGGAACACGAGCGTGTACGCCGCGGCGAAGCCGGTATTGGCCGCGGTGCGGCCGCGGATATCGAGCCCGAGCGCGGGCAGGACGCGATTGCTCCACAGCGGCGGAAGGACTGCGGCCACCAGCGCTTTCACCGCCACGCGAACCACTACTTGACCGCCCGCTCGTAGGCCTCCGCGAGCTCGATCTGGGTCCGGATGCGCTCGGCCAGATCCTGATCCCAATCCGGCGGCGCGGCAATGGCGGCCCAGCCGTCGAGTACCAGCGACCCGTACCGGTGTCCGTGCCCATCGCTGACGCCCTGAGCATTGGTCAGATCCGCGACCACCTGCCAGAACGTCACGAACGGCCACCACCGCATCTGCGGCGAGACGTCCGCACCGCGCGGCTCGGACAGCCAATCCGGTTGCGAGAAGATGAGATCCGAGGACCACCAGACGATCGGATCGGAAGGATGCTGCAGGTACGCGATGCGCGGCTTGCGCCAATCAGCCGACGGCCTGCCCAAATCCGATGCGGTGGCCGCGAATCGAACCACCAGCCCGTCGGCATAGATGGGATCCACCTCCCGCGTCCCCGGATCCCGGCGCTGAACGAACTGCTGCCACAGCCGATTCGAGTTGGGCGGCCCCACCCACAGCGCGCCGTCCACCTTCGACCGCAGATCGGCCAGCCCGTCGAAGGCCGATTCGGAGCCCTGCGACCCCAGGGATTCGCCGTACACCAGCAACTTCGGCCGATGCTCGGGCGGCCGCTGCACCCAGTGCGCGTACACGGCGTCGAACATCTTCTTACCGTTGATCGCGACCTTCTGACGGTCCGCCAGAAACGACAGCACGCTGGGCAGATACGAGTACTGCGAGGCCACGATCGCGGTATCCCCGCCCCACATGTATTCGAGCGCGGCGGCCGCCTCCCCGTTCACCCATCCGGTCCCGGTGGTGGTGGCCAGCACCAGCACCTTCCGATCGAAGGCCCCGGTGCGCTCGAGCTCGGCGACCGCCAACTCCTCCTCGGTCGTGTCCGCGGTCGCCGACTGCAGCCCCACGTACACCCGGATCGGTTCGCGCGCGGGCTTTTTGGTGACGGCGCTGATCAGCATCGGATCGGGCCCGTGCGAAACGAACCAGCGCCCTTCGGAACCGAGCGTCTCCCATCTCGCCAGCGAGGCCGGACTGCCCGAGCGTTCGGGTTTCGTCGGCTGCACGGCGTATTCGGTCATCTTGTCGTTGCGCACACTGAACGCCGAGTTGGCGACCGCGAAGAAGGCCCGGGTGGCGACACCGTTGAACAGGGTCACGATGAGCACGGTCAGCACCAGCGCCCCGGCGGCGGGCGCGAACGTCGGCGGCACCTTCACCCAGCGGCTGAGCAGCCACGCCAGGAACCGCACGGCCGACCGCAGCGTCCGGAAGACGGCCACCACCAGCGCACCGACCACGAAACTCAGCCCGCCCGTACGCAGATACGCGGCGCGGGTGGTGCCCTCCATGCCCATGAGGCCGGTGATCTCCCGCTGCCAGTCGGCGGACAGCACCAGCATGCGGCCCGCGACCAGGATGCACCCCACCACGACGATGACCTTCACCAGGTACCGCGCCCATTCCGGCGGCGACCCGAGCTTGATCCGCGGCCGAATCCACTTGCGGAACAGCCACTGCAGCACACATCCGACGCCGTATCCGATGGCCGCGTTGATGCCGGAGATCAGACCTTGGAACAGCCAGTCGCGCGGCACCAGTGACGGCGTCACCGACCACGCGAAGAAGATGGTCGCCACCACCAGCCCGGTGTGATTGAGATCGATGACGTCCTCGACCCGACGCGCGAACACCGCGATCTTGCGACCCCAGCCGCGCCGGAACAGCTTCCGAAAGGCCACCACGCCGTGCGCGTAGAGCACGGTGCCGCGAGTGCGCAACCGTGTCATAGCCTCGGCGGTGTCCAGCACCCGTCAAGTATGGACGCAACCGGCCGGAATCCGGGGACCCCCGTCTGTGACAGGGGCCATCACCCCGGCGCGTCGCCGACGACATCTACCCACCGCACTCGAGTAGTTGTACCCGGTCGATTTCGCCACGCCGCCACGAGACTCGGTACCCATGAGCACCCCGAGCGCACAAACCAAGAGCACCACCGCGTTTCTGGCTCAGGCCATGATCGCCTTCGGAATCAGCTTCGCCTCCTTGGTCATCGGCATCATCTACCTCCCCCTCGACATCTGGCAGCGCGGATTCCTGCTGATGGCAACCCTTTTCCTGGTCAGCAGCAGCTTCACCCTCGCCAAAGTGATTCGCGATCAACACGAATCCTCGAAGGTGCACAGCCGCATCGACGAGGCCCGCATGGAAAAGCTGATGGCCGAACACGACCCGTTCAAAATCAACTGACCTGTCCCGCGAGCCATACCGCGGAGACGACGAGAGCCCGCCGGATCGAGGGGTCCGGCGGGCTCTCGTTATGTCCACGGCCTATCGGCCGAAGCGGTTCAGTGGTCGGAGTTTCCGAAGAGGGCGGGGAGGGTGCCCTCGTGGGCGGCGCGCAGCTCGTCCAGCTGCACGCTGAACTGGCCCTGCACCTCGACCGAATCCGAGCCGTCGTCGACCACGCCGATGCGGACCCACGGCAGGCCGCGGGCGTCGCACATCTTGGTGAAGCGGGTCTCCTCCGAGCGCGGCACGGCCACCAGGACGCGGCCGGCGGACTCGGAGAAGAGGGTGACGAACGGGTCGGCGCCCTCGGGAAGGATGATGCGGCAGGCGGTTTCGCCGGCCAGCGCGGCCTCCACGACGGTCTGGATGAGGCCGCCCTCGGAGATGTCGTGGGCGGCGGAGACCATGCCGTCGCGCGAACCGGAGACCAGGATCTCGGCGATCAGCTGCTCGCGGGCGAAGTCGACCTTGGGCGGCAGGCCGCCGAGGTGGTCGTGCTCGACCTGCGACCAGATGGAGCCGTCCAGCTCGTCGCGGGTCTCGCCGAGCAGGATGAGGGTCTCGCCCGGCTCGGTGCCCAGGCCGGTCGGGATGCGGCGGTGCACATCGTCGATGACGCCCAGCACGCCGACCACCGGAGTGGGCAGGATGGCGGTCTGGCCGGTCTGGTTGTAGAAGGAGACGTTGCCGCCGGTGACCGGAATGCCCAGCGCCGCACAGCCGTCCGCGAGACCGCGCACGGCCTGCTGGAACTGCCACATGACGCCCGGATCCTCCGGCGAGCCGAAGTTCAGGCAGTTGGTGACGGCCTTCGGGGTGGCGCCGGTGACGGCGACATTGCGGAAGGCCTCGGCCAGCGCCAGCTGCGCGCCCGTGTACGGGTCGAGCTTGGTGTAGCGGCCCGAGGCGTCGGTGGCCAGCGCGATGCCGCGGCCGGTCTCCTCGTCGATGCGGATGACACCGGCGTCGGCGTTCTCGGCCAGCACGGTGTTGCCGCGCACGTAGCGGTCGTACTGCTCGGTAATCCACTTGCGCGAGCACAGCTGCGGGCTGGCCAGCATCTTCAGCAGGGTGGCGCGCAGTTCGTCACCGGTCTTGGGACGGTTCAGGCGGGCGGCCGAATCCGCGTTCAGCGCATCCTGATCCGCGGGCCGCTCGACCGGCCGCTCGTAGACCGGGCCCTGGTGGGCGACGGTTCGCGGCGGCACGTCCACGACCGTCTCGCCGTGCCAGGTGATGACCAGGCGATCGCCGTCGGTGACCTCACCGATGACATTGGCGTTGACGTCCCACTTCTCGCAGACCGCCATGAAGGCGTCCACGTTCTCGGGCGTGACGACCGCGCACATGCGCTCCTGCGACTCGCTCGAAAGGATCTCGGCGGCAGTCATGTTCGCGGCGCGCAGCGGGACCTGGTCCAGGTCGATGAGCATGCCGCCGTCACCGGCCGCGGCGAGTTCGGAAGTGGCGCACGACAGTCCGGCGCCGCCGAGGTCCTGGATGCCCACCACCAGTCCGGCGTGGTACAGCTCGAGACAGCACTCGATGAGGACCTTCTCGGCGAACGGGTCGCCGACCTGGACGCTCGGGAGCTTCTTACGGCCGGAACCGGATTCGTCGCCGGAGAAGGTGTCCGAGGCGAGCACGGACACGCCGCCGATGCCGTCGAGGCCGGTGCGCGCGCCGAACAGAATGATCTTGTTGCCCTGGCCGGAGGCGAAGGCCAGGTGCAGGTCCTCGACCCGCATGACGCCCGCGCAGAGCGCGTTGACGAGCGGATTGCCCTGGTAGGACGGGTCGAACACGGTCTCGCCGCCGACATTGGGCAGGCCCAGCGAATTGCCGTAGCCGCCGACGCCGCGCACCACACCGTCGACCACGCGCCGGGTGTCCGGGTGGTCGGCCGCGCCGAAGCGCAGCTGGTCCATGACCGCGATCGGGCGCGCGCCCATCGCCATGATGTCGCGGACGATGCCGCCGACGCCGGTGGCCGCACCCTGGTAGGGCTCGACATACGAGGGGTGGTTGTGCGATTCGACCTTGAAGGTGACCGCCCAGCCGCCGCCGATGTCCACCACACCCGCGTTCTCGCCGATGCCCGCCAGCATCGACTTCTTCATCTCCTCGGTGGTGGTCTCACCGAAGTAGCGCAGGTGCACCTTGGACGACTTGTACGAGCAGTGCTCCGACCACATCACCGAGTACATGGCGAGCTCGGCGTCGGTGGGACGCCGCCCGAGGATCTCCTTGATCCGGGCGTACTCGTCATCCTTGAGGCCGAGTTCCTTGTAGGGCTGCGGGTGGTCCGAGGTGGCCGCGGCGTTGCTGACGGTATCGACGTGGCTGGTCACGGGAATACCAGAGTCCTTTCGGCCGGGCAGGTCGGAAGCGATTGCCCGCGTTGCTGGATGTCGGCGAAATATATGAAGGGAGTCTAATTGCCAGCGATTTCAACTCTTTACCCCGCCTCCCGGTGTGGTAGAGGCCACTGACCGTGCGCGTGACCGGCGGCGGCGCCCCGGCCGTGCGTTGAGGGCGCGGGCAGGTCCGGGAGCTACTCTGTGGCGGTGAACGATCGATCCGGTGTCGCGGATCAGACCGAGAAGCCAGTGTCCACTCCTGGAGGGCTGACGCGACGGCAGAAGGAACTGCTGGCTCTGGCGATTGCGCTGTTCGCGGTGTCGGCGGTGGTCAGCCTGGTGACCAAGTGGCACGGATACATCGATCTACAGGTGTATCGGAACGGTGCGCGGGCCTGGCTGGACGACAAGGACCTGTACGGGCCGATGCCCGCGGTCTACGGGATCGGGCTGCCGTTCACCTATCCCCCGCTGGCCGCGCTGTTCTTCGCGCCGCTGGCCGTCATGCCGCTGGCGGTCGCCGAATGGGCGGTGCTCATCGTGTCCATCGCCTCGCTCGGCGTGACGCTGTGGCTGGTGCTGGAGCTGCTGCGCCCGAGCCTGGCCTGGCAGACCCGGATCGCGCTGGTCATCGGCGCGGTGGCGCTGACCCAGCTGCTGGAGCCGATCCGCGAGACCTACGGATTCGGGCAGATCAACCTGGTCCTGATGGCGGCGGTGGCGCTGGATTGCCTGGCGCGCAAGACCTTCTGGCCGCGCGGCATGCTGATCGGCATCGCGGTGTCGGTGAAGCTGACCCCCGGCGGCTACCTGCTCTACTTCCTGCTGCGCAAGGACTGGAAGGGCGCGATCACCCTGGTGCTGTCCGCCATCGGCGCGGTGGCCGTGGGTTTCGTGATCTTCCCGCACGATTCGCCGCAGTACTGGTTCCACACTCTCGCCGACACCGGCCGCATCGGTCCGCCCTGGTACGCGGGCAATCAGTCGATCAAGGGTTTCGTGTTCCGGCTGGGCTTCTCCACCTCGGTCGCCACGCTGCTGTGGCTGGTGCTGTCGGTGATCGCCGTCGGCCTGGCCGCGGTGTGGATGAAGCGCCTGCTGGACGAGGGCGCGCAGGCGGCCGCCCTGATGGTGAATGCCGCTGCGGTGCTGCTGGTTTCGCCGGTCTCGTGGTCGCACCATTGGGTGTGGGTGGCGCCCGCGCTGCTGGTGGCCGCCGACGCGATCGCCCGGGGCCGCCGCAATCCGTGGTTCCTGGGCGCGGTGGGTTTCGCGGTGGTCATGTTCGCCGTCGGCCCGATGTGGCTGCTCCCCCACAACGCGGACCGCGAACTCACCTGGAACTGGTGGCAGCAACTCCTGGGCAATAGCTATGTGCTGTTCACCTTCGCCCTGTTCGTGGTCGCCGTACTGAGCTATCACCCGCATCAGGACCCGGCAGAGCAAGACGTCGCGGGGGCTTGACCCACACACCCGTCGGCGTCGCCCCGCACCCTCGATTCAGCGCACGATCTCCGGCGTCAGGAACGCCGCCAGCGCCGCGGCGTAGGCGGGAACGTCTGCCGCGCCCATCATTTCGCGCGCCGAGTGCATGGCCAGCTGGGCCGCGCCGACATCCACCGTCGGCATGCCGGTATTGGCCGCGGTCATCGGGCCGATGGTGGACCCGCACGGCAGATCTGCCCGGTGAACGTAGCGCTGCAGCGGCACGTTCGCCTGGGCGCAGGCCAGCGCGAAGGCACCCGCGCCCGTCGCGTCGGTGGCATAGCGCAGGTTCTGATTGACCTTGAGCACCGGCCCGCCGTTCACCTCGATGCGGTGCGCGGGCTCGTGCCGCTCCGGGTAGTTCGGATGCGTCGCGTGCGCCATATCGCCCGAGGCGCACACCGAACCCGCCAGCGCCGCCAGGTATTCGGCGCGCCCGCCGCCCCGGGTCAGCACGATGCGCTCCAAAACCGTGGGCAGCAGCCCGGATTGGGCGCCGCGGTCGGACTGGCTGCCGACCTCCTCGTGGTCGAACATGGCCAGCACCGGCACCGCCGCGCCGGGTTCGGTGATGGCGGCGAGGAAGGCGCGCAGGCCCGCGTAGCAGGTGCCCTGATTGTCGAGCCGGGGCGCGCTGATCAGATCCAGTTCGCGCCCGATCAGCTTGGACGGCACCAGATCATGGGTCATCAGCTCCCAGCCGAGCACCGCGTCGGGTTCGATGCCGGAGCGTTCGGCGATGAAGGCCATGAACGAGCGCGGCTCGCCGCCGATCCCCCACACCGCGTTCACGTGCCGCTGCGGATCCAGCTGCACCCCGCGTCGATCCTCGGACAGATGGATGGCCAGCTGCGGCACCCGCAGGATCGGCTCGTCGATGCGAATCAGCCGCTCCCGCACCACGTTTCCGTCGCGCAGCGACAGCCGCCCGGAGATGCCCAGATCCCGATCCAGCCACGAGTTCAGCCAGGCGCCGCCGTAGGGTTCCAGCCCGACCAGCTGCCAGCCCGCCACGGCCAGGTCCGGATGCTGCTTCACGCGCAGATTGGGGCTGTCGGTGTGGGCCCCGACGACCCGGAAGGGCGTGGCCTGCCCGACCCGGAATCCGGTCGGCGCGCCCGGCCCGCCATCGGCCCACGCCACCAAGGACCCGCCGCGCACCACGTAATAGCGGCCCGCGCTACTGGACGGCCACGGGGCCGATTCGGAGAGCCGGGTGAAACCGTGATCGTCGAGTTCCGCTGCGACAGTGCGGCAGACATGGAAGGGCGACGGCGACGCGTCGATGAATTCACACAGGCCGGCGGCGGTCGCGGTGGTCTCGGCAACGGGCATGCCCCGATCCTAAGCAACCACGCTTCAGTCGGGCAGCGGCGCTCCGGCAACCCGGCCCAGCAGGCGCACCAGTTCCAGATAATCGTCGCTGCCGAGGCTGCGGCGCAGCTCGGCCTCGGCCCGCGCCTCCTCGCAGCGCACCTCGGCGACCAGCTCCTCGCCGCGGCGGCTCAGGCCGATCAGAATGCGGCGGCGGTCGTCGGCGGCGGCGACCCGGAAGATCAGCCCGCGCTCGGCGAGATGGTCGGCGTGGCGGGTGGCCGAGGACGGGGGCAGCTGGGCGCGGGTGGCCAGTTCACTCATGGTGATGCCGACGTCAGCGGATAGATTGGTGAGCATGCACCATTGGTCGGCGGTGAGCCGCCTGGCACACAGTGCGGCGTCCAGGTGACGAAGCCAACTCCGCTCGGCCGCTCGGAGGGCTCCATGCAAGGTGGAAAATCCACCTAGAATTGTCGCCATATTTCCCGCCCGTCAGAAAACCGCTTGAACGAGGGGAAGGTTAGCCCATGTCCCCGTTCGACGGGAATCCCGAGAACACTATCGAGATCATCAACATAGTGCCGCAGCAGGGGCCCGGCGGTATCTTCGCACCGTCCTGTGAGGCGGCCATTTCTCTGGCGTTGGAAGAAATCAACTCCGGTTCCGGAATTCTGGGAAGAGAATTGCGCGTCACGCACATTGACGGCGGGCGGGAACCCGGCGTGGTGGCGGGGGAAGTCGCCGCGCTGCTGGCCACGGGCATGGTGCACGCGGTGACGGGTTGGCACACCTCGGCGGTGCGGCGGGCGGTGGAACAGGTGACGGCCGGTCGGGTGCCGTATCTCTTCGCCACCGACCACGAGGGCCTGGAGTCCGCTCCGGACGGGCTTTTCATGATCGGCGCGGATCCGAAACACCAGATCCTGCCCGCGCTGGACTGGCTGCACCGATCCTTCGAGGCGCGGCGCTGGGCGATCATCGGCAACGACTACGTCTGGCCGCGGCGCACCGCGCAGGCCGTGCGGGCCACGCTGCTGGATCCGGAGCTGATTCCGCTGGAGATGTTCGTACCCATGGGCACCCGCGATTTCCGGCGTTTTCTCGACGACCCGCTGCTGGATCAGGCCGACGGCATCATCGTGCTGCTGGTCGGCGCGGATGTCGCGCGCTTCAACCTGCAATTCTCGCGGACCGGCCGGTCGGATCACCAGGTGCGGGTGAGTCCGGCGGTGGACGAGAACGTGCTGCTGGCGGCGGGCGGCGGCGCGAACCACAATCTGTTCGTGCCCTCCGGATTCTTCGTGAACGGGCCGCACGATCGAGAGCGGCTGGACCGCTATCACAAGCTGCACGGCTGGTTCGCGCCCACGCTGACCAACTTCAGCAATACCAGCTACGAGGCCATTCACACGCTGCGCGGGATGGCCGAGCTGGCCGGATCATTGGACGTGCGGCAGATCCAGCGGGCGGTCGCGGACCGGCCGGTCATCGAAACCCCGTGGGGTGAGGTCGGTTTCGAGGGCAATCAAGCGATCCGCCCGACCTGGCTGGCCAGGGCGGGCGGAGTCGACTTCGAGATTCTGGACGGAATCTGAGTTACCGGGTTACGCGGAGACCAGGCTGTCCAGCACGGACAGGAACAGGCCCAGGCCGTCATCGCTGGGGCCGGTGAGCGGCTCGGTGGCGTGCTCCGGATGCGGCATCAGGCCCACCACGCGGCGGTTGGCCGAGGTGATGCCCGCGATATCGCGCTGCGAACCGTTCGGGTTGCCGCCGGCGTAGCGGAACACCACGCGGCCCTCGCCCTCGAGCTCGTCGAGCACCTGGGCGGAGGCCTGGTAGCGGCCCTCGGCGTTCTTGACCGGAACCAGGATCTGCGCGCCCTTCTCGTAGCGCGAGGACCAGGCGGTATCGGTCTGCTCGACGGTCAGCCACTGATCGCGGCAGACGAAGTGCAGGCCCTCGTTGCGGGTCAGCGCGCCCGGCAGCAGGCCCGCCTCGCACAGGATCTGGAAACCGTTGCAGATGCCCAGGATCGGCATGCCGCCCTCGGCGGCCTTGATGACCTCGCCCATGACCGGGGCCATCGAGGCGATGGCGCCGGCGCGCAGGTAGTCGCCGTAGGAGAAGCCGCCGGGGACGACGACCGCGTCGACATTCTTGATGTCGGCATCGGCGTGCCACAGCGAAACGGCTTCGGCTCCGGCCAGTTTCACCGCGCGGGCGGCGTCGACGTCGTCGAGCGTGCCCGGGAAGGTGATGACACCGATGCGGGCGCTCACAGCCGGACGACCTTCCAGTCCTCGATCACGACATTGGCCAGCAGCGATTCGGCGATCTGCTCGAGATCGGCGTCGGTGACATTGTCATCGACATCGAGCTCGAACCGCTTGCCCTGCCGCACATCCGAGATCCCGGGGTGCCCGAGACGCCCCAGCGCGCCGACAATGGCTTGTCCCTGCGGATCCAGGATCTCGGCCTTCGGCATCACCTCGACCACGACACGTGCCACGCGTTGCTCCTCAGCTGGTGGGGCGGCGCCCGGCGACTGCGACGGCCGGGCGTGTTGTGCTGCTCAGCGTAGTTGGCGCGGCGCGGGCCCACGTCGCCGGGGCAAGGCCGTTGTGGCCCCGGACACAGTGGAACCTCCAAGGATGGCGAGAGTCCGGCGACAATGGCTTGGACGGAGCTACGGTTGCCATATGCGCATAGCCCATTTCGGACATTCCTGCATTCTCGTGGAGATGAACGGCGTCCGGGTTCTGTTCGATCCCGGCACCTTTTCGCACGGTTTCGAGGGCATCACCGGATTGGACGCCATCGCCGTCACCCATCAGCATCCCGATCACATCGACCCGAATCGGATCGCCGCGCTGATCGAGGCGAATCCGCAGGCCCGGCTGCTGTCGGATCCGCAGACCGCGCTGCAGCGGGGCGAGCCCTGGGAAGCCGTCCATGCCGGAAATGTCCTTAAAGTCGGAGATATCCAGGTGACCGGTGGCGGCGGCCGGCACGCGGTGATCCATCCCGATCTTCCGGTCATCGACAACACCGTTTTCCAGCTCGGCACCCCCGACGATCCCGCACAACTCGTGCACCCCGGCGATTCCCTGTGGGTGCCGCCGACCCCGGTGGGCGTGCTCGCCATTCCGGCGGTCGCACCGTGGATGCGGATCAGCGAGGCGGTGGATTACCTGCGGGCGGTGAATCCCCGGGTCGCCGTCCCCATCCACTACGGCATCATCACCCCCGAGGCACAGGGCATCTATTTCGGTCGGCTGAACGAAATGGGTCCGTCGAATACCGAATTCAAGATCATCGAACCTGAGGACCACGCCGAATTCTGACAGCGTTCCACTACAGGCGATTCAGCGACACGCCCAGGCCGTCGATACGGAATTCCCCGTCGGTCACGGTGACGCCGGTATCGGTGAATCGCCTGCCGCCCAGGGTGGCGGTGAGGAATTCGCGAATCGAAGCAGGCTGTGCGGCAAGGGAATTCAGCACGTCCGGCGGTATCTCCAGGGTGCCGTCGAAATGGCGCGGCTGCGCGCTGATGCCGTTCGCCTGCGGCGTCTGCCGCAGTCCGTCGACGGTGTGCAGGATCAGATCCAGCCGGACGCCGTCTCCGAAGTCCAGGGCCAGCCGTGTCGGCGAGACCGCCGGATCGAAGGCGGTGATGGTCGCGGACCAGTGATCGCCTTGCCCGCCATAGTCGTACGGCGACACCGGGACCGTGGGGTCCACCGAACGATCGTCGGCCGTGTTCTCCAGCGGCCGCCCGGCCAATGGCTGATCGGTGGGCACGAAGTCCCACCGCTCGTCCGCGAGTCGCTTTGTCCAATAACCGTTTCGGCCGTCCCGGCTGCCTTCGACCCGCAATTCCCTTGCCTCGGAGCCGATCCCGGTCTTCAGGACCGTGACGCGATCGGTGATCGCGCCGGGAATCTTGGGCTGCCGCACCCAGTCCGGGGCCGGGAGTTGAATTGCGGCGTACCGCGTATCGATCCGTTCGGAGAGCATGTCGGGCGCCTCGGGCAGCCCGCGCTGATCCTCGTAGGAGTAGCGGAAGAAGACCTTGTCCGCGCCGGAGATGTCGAAATCGTAGAGGCGCGTGTAGAGATCGCCCGACCGATTGACCACGAGGGTGGTCGAGCCGCTGGTGGACAGCGAGACGGCGCGGAAGCGGCCCCCGGCCGGGGTGGCCATCTCATAGCTGTGATCCCGCGGCAGCCACGGATCGACGTAGCGGATGCGGCGCCCGTCGTCGGTCAGCGCGAAGACGTGGGACACCTTGGCGCCGCCGACATTGTGGTCGTGGCCCGCCCGGTCCCGCCAGAACTTGTCCTCGTTGGGCGAGAGCACCGACCAGGTCCAGTCGAGAGTGCCCGCGGGCAGGGTGTTTCCGGATCCGGTCCACAGCGGCGTGCCGTAGCGGCTGCTCCAGTTCCAGTCCCGCGGCGCGCCGAGGATGTGGTCCAGGGTGAAGAACCGGCCGTCGCGATCGATAGCCATGAGCTCGTCGTCATCGGCGGAGACGCCGCCGATCCGGCCCGCGAGGCAGCCGGGCAGCGGCAGAGCACGCCAACCGCCCTGGGCGGCAGCCTCTTTCACATAGATCGCGCCGTCACGCGTCGCGAAGGACCAGCGCCGGTTGAAGGTCTCGACGGTGGTGCGGAAGTACACCCGATCGGGCAGCGCGACGGTGGCGGCGGGGAAGGCCTCCAGTCCGGCGGTGCCGTCGTCAGCGCCGAGTTCCGGCGTGCCGACCGTGCCGAGCAGATCGCACGGGACCGGCGGATCGGCCGCGGCCACGGGATTCAGGGTGAGACCGGACAGGACGAGTCCCGCGACCGCGGCGAGCACGCCGCGGCGGGTGGATCGATAGCGCATTCACAACCAGCCGAGAGTTCCGAAAATGATCACGGCGAGGGCGTCGATGCCCAGAATCGCGCCCACGGCAAGGGCTTTCGAGCGCACCGTCGGCAGGTCGTGGACCCAGAAGCAGGCGACGAAGAACGGCACGTAGCCGATCAGCCAGATCAGGTACGGGAAGTCCGCCTGCCACCAGGACCAGTCCCAGGTCAGCACACCGGCCTTGTTGAGCAGCACCTCGACGCCCACGGCGGCCGCCGAGTTCGCCGCGATCAGTACCGGCCGATTGGGCAGTCCGAAGATGCGGGTTTCCTTGGGCGGCAACATCTTCGCGGCCACCACACCCATGATGGCGAACATGAAGCAGATCTCGATATTCAGGCCGATGAGCAGCTGGTAGGCGGTCGGCCCGGTCGCGCCCCAGACCGGTGCGCGGTCGGTGGCGTGGAAGACCAGCGAGTTCCAGATCTCGTTGAACAGGTCCATGCCCCACAGCGCGAGCCCGGCGAACAGGACGTTCCAGTTCCGGCGCTCGACCTCGGTGGCGTAGACGTAGATGACGACCAGCAGGAGCGGGATGATGTACCACTTGAATTGGCTGCTGTCGCGCAGCAGCTCGAGTGCCACGCGGGCGTGATCGGTCATCGGCGCACCTCTCTCCTGACCGTGAACGCCCAGAGTCTTTACAAATCAACTCCCATTGTCAACCTGTAAACACTTCTTCCTTGCCCGCGGCGGCCTCCCGCTCCTGGATCTCCCGCAGGCGGGCGCCCTCCACGTCGATGTCGGGCACGATCTTGCTCAGCCAGGCCGGTATCCACCACGCCCACTTGCCCATGAGCACCAGCAGCGACGGGATGAGCACCATGCGGACCAGGAAGGCGTCGAAGAAGACGCCCGCCGCGAGCGCGAAGCCCATGGACTTGGCGCTGACGTCCGGTTCCATCATGAAGGAGCCGAACACGAAGATCATGATGATGGCCGCGGAGGTGACCACGCGCGCGCCGTGGTGGTAGCCCTTGATCATGGCCTGCTTGGGTTCCTCGCCGTGCACGTATTCCTCGCGCATGCGGGTCACCAGGAACACCTGGTAGTCCATGGCGAGCCCGAAGACCAGGCCGATCAACATGATCGGCATGAAGCTGATGATCGGCCGCGGTTCGTCGACGATGCCGAGTTTGCCGTCCTGGAAGATCGCCACCGTCGCGCCGAAGGTGGCGGCCATGGACAGCAGGAATCCCAGCGCCGCCGTCAAAGGCACCAGGATGGAACGGAATACGGCGATCAGCAGCAGGAACGCCGCCCCGGCCACGATGGCCAGATAGGGCACGATCTTGCCGAGCAGCACGTGGTCGATATCCGCGTAAATGGCTGTGGTGCCGGTGATTCCGTATGCCATGCCGTACCGGTCCCGGAACTGCGACTCGGCGTCGCGGGCATCGCGCACCAGGTCCTTGGTGTCCTGGTTGTTGGGCCCGGTCTTGGGTACGCCCTCGAGCCGGGCGCCCGCCCCGTCCTGGCTGAAGATCGGATCGGTCACGTAGTTCATGTCCGGGTACCCGGCGAGCTTGTCGCGCAGCGCGTCCACCGCGGCCTGCCGCTGGTCGGGCGCGACCTTCGACAGATCGACCGCGATCTGCAGCACGCCATTGCTGCCCTCACCGAAACCGTTGGTGCGCAGCTCGTAGGCCTTGCGGACGGTGGAGGTATTGGGCAGGCTGTCCTCGCCCGGCAGACCGAGCTGCAGGTGGGCGGCGGGCGCGGCGAGCAGGCCCAGCACCACGATGCTCAGGATCAGGGTGAGCACGGGCACCCGGCCGATCAGCTGCGCGACGCGCATGCCGACGGTGACCTGGGTGTCGTCCTCGGGATCGTGCTGGGCGACGAGCGGCAGCTTCGGCTTGAACAGGAAGCGGCCGAACGCGCCGAGCAGCGCGGGCATCAGGGTCAGCGCGACCAGCACCGCGAATCCGGCCGCCACCGCGCCACCCAGGCCCATGAAGGTCAGGAACCGCACCCCCACGATGCTCAGCCCGACCAAGGCGATGATCACGGTCAGACCGGCGAACACCACGGCCGAGCCCGCGGTGCCCAACGCCACGCCCGCGGCTTCGGCGGGCGAATCCTGCACCGACAGTTCGTGTTTGTAGCGGGACACGATGAACAGTGCGTAGTCGATGGACAGCGCGATGCCGATCATGGAGGCCAGGAAGGTGGTGAAGCTGGGCACCTCCATCACCGAGGTGCCCAGGAAGATCAGCGAGGTCGCGGCGCCGAGCCCGACGATGGCGGTGATGATCGGCACGAAGGCCGCCACGATCGCGCCGAACGACACGATCATGACCACCAGCGCGAAGGCCATGCCGACCATTTCGGATTTACCGCTGGGCTGCTGCTGTTCCATGGCGATGGTGCCCGAGAGCTCCACGGTGAGCCCGGCATTGCGGGCGGCGTCGGCCACGTCGTAGGCGGCCTTGCGGTCGTCGGCGGTGATGGCGCCGAAATCCTTGATGGTGAACGGCACGCTGAGCACCGCGACGGTATCGGGCTCCTTGGGGTTGAGCACGTTCAATGGGGCGTTGCTGCACTTGTTCACGAACTCACGGGAGGCGCGGTCGCCGGTGAGGCAGCCCATCTGTTCGGCTGCCGCGATCGGGTCGACGAGGGGCTTGGCATGATCGACGATCCCCAACTCGTCGATCTTCTGCACCAACCCGTCGACGGCCGCCTTGTTGGCCGGATCGGTGAGCCGGGTGCCCGCGGGCGCGCCGATCACGTACACACCGGTGACCGCGTCGAACTTGTATGCCTGTGACATGCCCGGAAAGTGCTCGTCCAGAATGTGGTTCGCCCGCTCCGACGGCAGATTCGGGATGTCGAACGAATTGCTCATCGGCTCCTGCAACTTGGCCCCGAGCCCGCCGAGCGCCGCGAACAGGATCAGCCAGATCGGCAGCACGATCCACTTGCGCCGATACGCGAACCTGCCCCACCGATACAGATAGACGGACACGAGCTCTCCTAGCGGTCGCCGGGCGTGCTGTGGTCTTCGTACTACCGATTGTTGAGTTTGCTACCTAATTGCCATCGGATCAAGCGATCCCGTCGAAACGGACAGGATTGACGCCGCACCGCCGGGCAGGACGAGGCACCGCCCGGCGGCGCGAGCAAAGGGGAACCATCCGGAACGATAGCTCTTCAATTGCCGCCGGGTCGATGATTGGCCGGATCGTGATGTGGTCGTCAGCTTCGATACGAAGCCAGGAAGAGCGCCTCGGCGAGGGCCATGTTCTCGATCTCGGTGGGGTCGACGCTCTCGTTGGGGGCGTGGATGAGGCATTTGGGTTCCTCGACGCCCATGAGCATGATCTCCGCGTTCGGGTAGGTGTCGGCGAAGACGTTGCAGAGAGGGATGGAGCCGCCCTGGCCCTCGGTGGTGGCGGGGCGGCCGTAGGCGGCCTCCATGGCCTGGGCCATGGCGGTTCGGGCCGGGCCGTCGGTGCTGCCGACGAACGGGGAGCCGGTGGCCTCGGTCTCGATGGTCACCTTCGCGTTCCAGGGGGTGTGCGACTTCAGATGTGCCGTCAGGGCTTTCAGGGCCTCGTCCGGCTTGGTGCCGGGCGGGATGCGCAGGTTGAGGCGGGCGCGGGTCTTGGGCTGGATGGCCGCCGAGGAGCCGACCACGGCGGGGACGTCCATGCCCAGGACGGTGAGAGCCGGTCGGGCCCAGAGCATGTCGGCCACCTTGCCGCTGCCGACCAGGTCGACGCCGTCGAGAACACCCGCGTCGGAACGGAATTGGTCGACGGGGTACTCGTGGCCGTCCCACACCTGATCGTTGCGCAGGCCGTCCACGGTGGTGTTGCCGTCGGCGTCGCGCAGCGTGCCGAGCAGGTGGATCATGGCGGCCAGGGCGTCGGGGGCGGGACCGCCGAACATGCCGGAATGCATGGGCCCGGCGAGGGTTTCGACGGTGACGACCACATTCACATTGCCGCGCAGGGTCTGGGTGAAGGTGGGGACGCCGACCGCGAAATTGCCGCAGTCGCAGATCAACAGGGTGTCGGCGCGCAGCAGGTCCGCATTGCCGGGCACGAATTCCTCGAGCCCGCCGGTGCCCTGTTCCTCGGAGCCCTCCGACACCAGCACCAGCCCGACCGGGAATTCGTCGCCGTACACCTTGCGCAGCGCCCGCAGCGCGGTCAGGTGCATGACGATATTGCCCTTGCAGTCGGCCGCGCCGCGCCCGTACCAGCGGCCGTCCTTCTCGGTGAGCTGCCAGACCGGTGTCTTCCAGGCGGCGTCATCGAGCGGCGGCTGCACGTCGTAGTGGCAGTACAGCATGACCGTCGGCTTCCCGGCCGGGGTCTTGCTGCGCGCCACCACCGCATTACTGCCGTCGGGCGTCTTGTGCAGTCCGACGTCGGTGAGCCCCTCGGCCTGGAACGCGTCGGCCACCCACCGCGCGGTCTTCTCGCACTCCTCGATCGGGAACTGCCGGGCGTCGTACACCGACTTGAACGAAACGAGCTGCTCCAGATCGCTTTTCGCGCGCGGCATGAGTTCCTTGACGGCGGCGCGCAGGGCGGCCACCTTCGAATCCTCGCGCGCCCCTGCGGTTGTGGTCATGTGATTCTCCTGATCACTTGGCGGTATCGGGTTTCACGGTGTCAGCTTTCTTCAAATGACCCGTGGTTTCCAAGTAGGCGGCGAGCTTGTCCGGGCAATAGGTTTCGATGGCCAGCGAGGTGGCGGTGAAGACATCGGTGTCGGCGATGACCGGCCGGTTGCCCGGTCCGCTCGCGCCATTGCTGATGGCGGCCTCGTAGCGGGCCTTGATGAGCGGGTTCGAGGGATCCGAGCACACCAGCCCGCCGTCCTCACCCAGCGAATCGGCGATCACCTGCGGCTCGGGTGCGTCGAAACCGGCTGCCACCAAACGCGATTGCAGCACCTCCGCCTTGCGCAGCGCCTCATCGCTGGAGTGCTCGCGGTTGAAGATGATGGCCCCGGCGACGGCGAGCGCCACCAGCACCACCGCCACCGAGAGGTACACCAGCCGGCGCTGCCGCTCGGGCGCGCCGCCGAAGTCGAGTCCGTCGCTCATGCCAGCGCCTCCTGCGGAGTGTCGATCTTCCAGCCGGGCTTGCGGAATCGGAGGAACAGATACGGGATCAGCAGCCCGACGATGCCCATGCCGGCGCCGATGAGCAGCACATAGCTCCAGGCATTGCCGCTGCCGTACTGCGAGGGCGGGACGAAGCCGATGAGGAAGGCCGCGATCGAGGCCGCGGTGCCGAGCCCGCACAGCGCGACCAGCGCCGGCGCCTTGTAGCCGCGCGGATGGTCGGGCTCGTTGCGGCGCAGGCGGACCGCGGCCAGGAACATGAGCACGTACATGATCAGATACACCTGCGTGGTGATCACCGACAGGATCCAGTAGGCGCTCGAGACGTCCGGGATGAACGCGTAGAGCAGCGCCAGCAGCGTGGTCACGACGCCCTGCGCGACCAGCATGTTCTGTTGCACGCCATGCTTGTTCACGCGGGTGAGGATGGGCGGCAGATAGCCTTCCTTGCGCCCGATCAGCAGCAGCCCCTTGGACGGCCCGGCCAGCCAGGTGAGCATGCCGCCCAACGCGGCGGCCACCAGCATGATGCCCAGCACGGGGGTCAGGAAGCCGATGTCGAAATGGTTGAAGAACCCGTCGAAGGCCTGCATGACACCGGCGGTGAGGCTCAGGTTCTTCGACGGCACCACCCACGAGATCACCACGGCCGGAATGATGAAGATGGCCAGCACCAGCCCGACCGCCAGCGCCATGGCCTTCGGGTACTCCTTGCCCGGATCCTTCAGCGAGGACACGTGCACGGCGTTCATCTCCATGCCCGCATAGGACAGGAAGTTGTTGACGATCAGCACCAGGCTGGCCAGGCCGGTCCAGGCCGGGAACAGGTGATCGGCATCCATCGGAGCGGCCGACGGATTGCCCTGGGCCAGGAACACGAACCCGAGCACCACCAGCAGCGCGCCCGGAATCAGGGTTCCGATGATCAACCCCATACTCGACAGTCCCGCAACGGTTTTGGTGCCCTGCGAGGACACGAACACCGCCACCCAGTAGATGGTGATGATGACGATGGCCACGTACACGCCGTTGGCGGCCAGCGACGGATTGATGATGTAGGCGAAAGTGCTTGCCACATAGGCCAATAGGCTCGGGTAGTAGAAGATGGTCATGGCGAACTGGCACCACACCGCCAGGAAGCCCATCGGCTGCGACAGCCCCTCGCCCACCCACTTGTACACGCCGCCGGTCCAGCCCGAGGCCAGCTCGGCGGCCACGAACGCGGTCGGCAGCAGGAACAGCAGCGCGGGCAGCAGATAGAGGAACACGCAGGCCAGGCCGTAGACCGCCATGGTCGGCGCGGCCCGCAGGCTGGCCACCGAACTGGTGGTCATGAGCGCCAGCGTCACCCACGACATGTATTTGGTGGCCGTGGCCGCCTTGGTCACCGTGCCGGTCATCACCGAATCCCTTTCGCTCAGAAGACCGAGAACTTGCCAGCCCGCGCGAAGGCCTCGAGCGCGAAACCGCCCGCGGCCGAATTGCCCTTGGCGTCGAGCCCGGGCCCCCATGCCGCCACCGAGCATTTGTCGGGCACGACGGCCAGCAGTCCGCCGCCCACCCCGGACTTGGTGGGCAGGCCGACGCGATACGCGTATTCGCCTGCGCCGTCATAGGTTCCGCACATGGTCATCAGCGCGGTGATGTGGCGCGCGTCCTCGCGGGCGAGCAGGCGGCTGCCGTCGGCACGCAGTCCGTGCCGGGCGATGAGCAGACCCGCCCTGGCCAGTTCGGCGCAGGTGATATTGAACGAGCACTGCCGGAAGTAGTGGTCCAGCGCGAGATCCACGCTGTTGCGCATGTTCCCGAAACTCGACATGAGATACGAGATGGCGCGGTTGCGATCGCCGGTGCGCAGTTCCGATTCGGCGATCACGCTGTCCACCTCGAGCGTCGGATTGCCGGTCTCGGCGCGCAGCAGGTCCCGCAGCGCGCTGACGGCGTCGCCGGTATCGGCCAGCAGTTGATCGGCGACCACGATGGCCCCGGCATTGATGAACGGATTGCGCGGAATCCCGTTCTCCAATTGCAATTCGATGAGGTCGTTGAAGGCCAGCCCGGACGGCTCGCGCCGGACCCGCTTCCACACGTCGGAGTCCTTGCGGCTCAGCACCAGAGCGAGGGCGAACGCCTTGGAGATGCTCTCGATGGCGAAGGGAACATCCACGTCGCCGCCGGTGTAGAGCTGCCCGTCGACGGTCGCGATCGCGAATCCGAACTGATTGGGATCGACCTTGGCCAGGCCGGGAATGTAATCGGCGACCGCACCCTCCCCCAGGTGTGGCTTCGTGGCGGACATCACCTGCTCTATGACATGCTGATAGTCCATAAGGCTGAATAGTAACCGTTCAGCAACTATCTCTTGATTACGAAACGGTAGCTTGCAGAACCAGTTTCGATCGTGGATAGCTGGCTACCATCACCTCGGCAAACACCTGCCGAACTGCGATCGGAGGCCGAATGACCGACGTGGAACCCGACGACGTCTTCGCGATGCCCAGCATCAAACGCGCCGCACCGCACCGGGGCTTCCCGGACCGCGAGATCTTCCCCCAGGTCGCCTACCAGATCGTGCACGACGAGCTGATGCTCGACGGCGTCTCCCGCATGAACCTGGCGACCTTCTGCACCACCTGGGTCGACGACCAGGCGCGGCGGCTGATGAACGAATGCCTCGACAAGAACATCGTCGACAAGGACGAGTACCCGCAGACCGCCGAACTCGAGCAGCGCTGCGTGCACATGCTCGCCGACCTGTGGAACTCCCCCGAACCGCTGCGCACCCTCGGCACCTCCACCACCGGTTCCAGCGAGGCCGCCATGCTGGGCGGGCTGGCCGCGAAGTTCCGCTGGCGCAAGAAGGGCGGCAAGGGCGTCCCCAACTTCGTGTGCGGTCCGGTGCAGGTGTGCTGGGAGAAGTTCGCGCGCTACTTCGACGTGGAGATCCGCCAGATCCCGTTGCGCGGCGAGCGCTACACCATGCATCCCGACGATGTCGCGGCCTACTGCGACGAGAACACCATCATGGTGGTGCCCACCTTCGGTCAGACCTTCACCGGACTGTTCGAGGACGTCGAGGGCATCAGCAAGGCGCTCGACGATCTCCAGGCCAAGACCGGCCTGGACATTCCGATCCACGTCGACGGGGCCAGCGGCGCATTCCTCGCACCCTTCTGCGCGCCCGAGATCTGCTGGGATTTCCGGCTTCCGCGCGTGAAGTCGATCAATGCCTCCGGCCACAAGACCGGCCTGGCCCCGCTCGGCGCGGGCTGGGCGATCTGGCGCACCAAGGAGGATCTGCCCGAGGACCTCATCTTCAATGTGGACTACCTCGGCGGCAATATGCCGACGTTCAACCTGAACTTCTCGCGGCCCGGCGGGCAGGCCGTCACCCAGTACTACGAGTTCATCCGGCTCGGTCGACCCGGCTACCACAATGTGCAGGCCGCCATCTACGTCGCCAGCCAGCATCTGGCCAAGGGCATCGCCGAGACCGGGCGCTTCGAGATGATTCACGACGCCGATCCGCGCCGCGGCATCACCGCCGTCTCGTGGAAACTGGCCAAGGGCCAGGACTTCAACCTCTACGACCTGTCCGACCGGCTGCGCACCCGAGGCTGGTTGATCGCCGCCTATCCGCTGCCCGCCGACCGCGAGGACGAGGTCATCATGCGCGCGGTGCTGCGCCACGGCTTCACCATCGACATGGCCGACCTGCTGCTCGCCGATCTGGACCGCAGCCTGAAGGTGCTCTGCAAGCACCCGATGAAGGTCCCGCTCACGCAGGAGGAGGCGGGCGGCTTCCCGCACAACGCCCACGCGGTGGTGCCGACGCCCAAGACGAAGCCCGTGCGCCGGACCGGAAAGCCCGAAACCAACGGTAAGGCAGCCGATTCCAAGACTGCGGCCAAGAAGACCAAGGCCGCCAAGTCCAAGACGGGAAAGAAATGACCCCAGCCGAGAGTTCTTCCGCGACAGGCACTTCCACCACCGACTCGACGAAAAGCGCCGGGACCACGAAGTATCTCAGCACCGTAGCTCTCGGCTTCACCACCGCGGCCGCCATCGTCACCAGCCTGCGCGGACTGCCCGCCATGGGCAAGGAAGAACTGACGATGTTCTTCTACATCGCGTTCTCGGTGATCCTCTTCCTGATTCCCGCCGGACTGGTGTCGGCCGAACTCGGCAGCGCCTACGGCAAGCAGGCCGGCGGCCTCTACGCCTGGATCAGCGGCGCGTTCGGCAAGAAGGTCGGGTTCTGGGCGATCTTCCTGTCCTGGCTGCAGGCCATGGTGTTCTATCCGACCGGCCTGAGCTTCGCGGCGGCGGGCATCGCCTTCGCCATCGACAAACCCGATCTGGCGCAGAACCATTGGTACGTGGGCGTCTTCTCCGTCATCGCCTACTGGCTGTGCACGGCCGTGGCGCTGATGGGAAACCAGTTCGCGGCCAAGGTGACCCAGGCCGGATTCGTGCTCGGCACCGCCATTCCCGGGCTGATCCTGGTGGGCCTGTTCGTGTGGTGGGTGATCGGCGGCCACTCGATCGGCTGGGACCACACCACCGATCCCGCGGTGACCGTGAGCCGTGACGGCCACGACGCGCCGCGCTTCATGCCCTATATCGCCGGGCTGTCCTCGCTGGCGTTCCTCGGGAACATCCTGGAGAACTTCACCGGCATCGAGTCGCAGGCGGTGCACGCCACCGAGCTGAAGAACCCGGGCCGGGAGTACCCGGTGGCCATCGCCATCGCCGCGGTGACCTCGGCGGGCATCTTCACCCTGGGCGCGCTGGCCGTCGCGGGCATCCTGCCCTACGACCAGATCAACCTGAACTCCGGCGTATTCGACGCCATGCGTTCGGGATTCAGCACCCTGATGGACATCGGCTGGCCGGTGCTCATCCTGGCGGCCATGATCGCCTACGGCGCGCTGGCCGGCACCCTCGCCTGGGTCACCGGCCCCAGCCGCGGTGTGCTCGCGACCGCGCACGACGGCATGCTGCCGCCGGTGCTGCAGAAGGTGAATGCCCGTGGCGTGCAGGTGAACATCCTGATCGTGCAGGGTCTGGCGGTGACGGTGCTGTGCGCGCCGTACTTCTTCATGACCGATGTGAGCAGCGCGTTCTTCCTCATCACGGCCATGGCGGTGGGCATCTACATCATCATCTACCTGTTCATGTACGCCGCCGCCATCCGCCTGCGCTACACCCAGCCGGAGCTGCCGCGCCCGTTCCAGGTGCCCGGCGGCAAGGCGGGCATGTGGGGCTTCGCCGGAATCGGTTTCCTGGCCATGGTTTTCGCGTTGATCACGGCCTTCGTGCCGCCCTCGCAGCTGCCGATCGGCAATCCGACGACCTACATTCTGCTGGTCGCCGGTGGCACCGTGTTCTTCTGCCTGATCCCGATCGTGGTGGAGCGGTTGCGGAAACCCGATTGGGCCGCACCGGATCACGAGAAGGTGAAATCGCACGGTCCGAGCAGCGAGCTGCGGGAGCGGCTGAAACTGCGGCTCTGACAGTCTCGGATACAACGAAGCGGCGGCGGGATTCCCGCCGCCGCTTCGTATTTCAGCCCTTCAGGTGCCGGACCGGGATCGGGGTCTCGACGACCTCGTCACCGGCGGCCGCCACCCGGTACGCCTTGCCGTCGGCCTGCGAACTCACCGCCTCGACCAGCTGGGCGCCGTGGAAGTGCAGCGATACCAGATCATCAATCGCGTAACCCGCTGGCAGCTCACCCTTTTGGATCGCGCGATGGAACAGCGGCTGCCGCTGATCCTCCGCGTCGTAGTGCGGGCAGCAGCTGCCCGCCACGAATCCCAGTCCCTCCGGGAGGATCTGGAGCGTCGGGCCGAAGGAGTCGGTGGTGCCGCCCTCGAACCAGCAGATGGCCCCGGCGCTGCCGCCGGTCATGACCGCGCCGTTCTCCCACGCCTCGCGCAGGATCGCGTCGACGCCCTGCCGCCGCCAGACGTCCAGCATGTTCGCGGTATTGCCGCCGCCGACGTGCACGACGTCCATGCTCAGGATGAACGAACGCAGATCGGTGATGCTGCGGTCGAACAACCGCAGGTGGAACGGCCGGCACCGGTCGGAGTTGTAGGTCTCGTAGAAGCTGACGATATAGCCCGGATCGTCGCCGGTCGCGGTGCCCAGGAACAGCACTCGCGGCTGCGGCTTACCGGTCAGCCCGAGGATGAAGTCGTGCAGCGGATCCGCCGCACGCCCCATCATCCGCTGACCCGCCCCCGTGGCGACCACGTGACCGGCCATGACTACCGGTCCCCGAGACCGACGGTGTCGAGGACCCAGGCGAATTCGAACGCCACTTCCTTCCACTTCTCATAGCGGCCGCTGACACCGCCGTGGCCGGCGCTCATCTCGGTCTTGAGCAGCAGCTGCTGGTGACCGGTCTTGGTGGCGCGCAGCTTGGCGACCCACTTGGCGGGTTCGACGTACAGCACGCGGGTGTCATTGAGGCCGGTGATGGCCAGCATGGCTGGGTAGTCCTGCGCCGTCACGTTCTCGTAGGGCGAGTAGGACTTCATGTAGTCGTAGACTTCCTTGTCTTCCAAGGGATTACCCCACTCGTCCCACTCGGTGACGGTGAGCGGCAGGGACGGATCCAGGATGGAGGTCAGCGGGTCCACGAACGGGACATTGGACAGGATGCCCGCGAACAGGCCCGGCGCCATATTGGCCACCGCACCCATGAGCAGGCCGCCCGCGCTGCCGCCGTCGGCCACCATGCGATCGGGCGCGGTCACGCCCGAATCCACCAGATGCTGTGCGACGGAGACGAAGTCGGTGAAGGTGTTCTTCTTGGTGAGCGTCTTGCCGTGCTCGTACCACAGGCGGCCCATCTCGCCGCCGCCGCGCACGTGCGCGACCGCGAACACCATGCCGCGGTCCAGCAGCGACAGCCGCGCCACCGAGAAGTACGGATCGATGGCGGCCTCGTAGGAACCGTATCCGTAGAGCAGCAACGGCTTCGGGCCCGCGATGGCGTCGCGGCGCATCACCAAAGAGATCGGCACCCGGGTGCCGTCGGCGGCCACGGCCCAATCCCGTTGCTGCACATACTCGTCGGCGTCGTAGCCGCCCAGCACCACCTGCTCCTTGCGCAGCAGCAGCTCACCGGTCTCGGGCACGTAGTCGAAGATCTGGGTCGGGGTGATGAAGGAGGTGAGCCCCATGCGCAGCATGGGCTGCTCCCATTCGGGGTTCGCGCTCAGTCCGGCCGAGAACAGCGCCAGATCGAATTCGATGTCCTTCAGCTCGCCGTAGCCCTCGGAAGTCAACGGCCACACCGCGACTCGCGGCAGCGCCTCCCGGCGGTAGCTGAGCACCAGCTTGTCGGAGAAGGCATCGATGTCCTCGAGCCGCACATCGTCGCGGTGCGGGATCAGGATGGTCATGTCCGACGGATCGGCCAGCGGGGCCTCGGCCAGCACGAAGTTGACCGCCTTCACCCCGTCCACCACATCGTTGTGCAGGATGAGCAGCTTGTCCTCGCCGCCGATGACGGCGTGCTCGGCGGAGTACTCGATGCCCTCGCGGCGCGGCAGCAGCACCCGGAACTCGCCCTCCGGGTTGTCGGCCTCCAGGATCCAGTTCTCGCTGGTGATCTTGGAGCCGGTCATGATGACCAGGAACTTCTCGGAGCGGGTCGCACCGATGCTGACCCAGAAGCTCTCGTCCGGCTCGTGGAAGACGCGCACGTCGGCCGACCGCTCGGTGCCCAGGCGGTGCCGCCACACGCTGTCGGGCCGCCACGACTCGTCGAGGGTCTGGTAGAAGAGGTGCGTCCCGTCCAGCGACCAGGTCGCGCCCGGGGCGATATCCGGGATCTCGTCGGCGAGCAGCTCACCGGTGCGCAGGTTCTTGACCCGCAGCGTGTAGCGCTCGTTGCCGAGGGTGTCGACCGAGTAGGCCAGCATGTCCCCGGCGTGGCTCAGCGAGTACGCGCCCAGCGCGAAGAAGTCGTGCCCCTCGGCGAGCTCGTTGGAGTCCAGCACGATCTCCTCGCCCGGAATCTCGACGTCGGCCTCCAGCTTGGGCGGGGTCCAGTCGTCGGGATCGGCGATCGGGCAGCGGCAGTGCACGCCGTGCTGCTTGCCCTCGAAGGTGCGCGAGTAGTACCAGTACTCGCCCATCCGGGTCGGCAGCGACAGGTCGGTCTCCTGGGTACGGCCCTTGATCTCCTCGAAGATCTTCTCCCGCAGCGGGCCCAGCTTCGCGGTCTGCGCCTCGGTATAGGCGTTCTCCGCCTCCAGGTACGCGATGACCTCGGGGTTCTCCTTGTCCCGCAGCCACTCGTACTCGTCGACGAACACATCCCCGTGGTGCACGCGCTCCTTCGGCACCCGCTTGGCGATCGGCGCCACCACCGCGCCGCTTACTGAGGTCGCGCTCCCACTGTCCAAAGCCATGGACACCACGTTAGTAGCGAGCCCGCGCCGCGAACCCACGACCCGGCGGAGCCGGAAACTCGCGGGTCCGGGCGCGGCGGACCCGGCTGGCCCGCCGGGACCAGCGGGCAGGTCGCGAACGAGACCGCGCTGGTGGCCTGGGACGGGCAGCGCGAGACCATCGAGATGCGGTTGGACCTGCGGAGCTCCGGGCAGGGGGCCGCGCTGCTGGTGCCGACGCCCGCCCCGGCCACCGTGACGGCCGGGAATCCGGCCACCTTCACCGAGCTCGAGCGGCTCACCGCGCCGCAGGTGGTGACCGTGCGGAAATGGTTCGGCGACTTCCGGCTGGGCTGGGGTTCGGCGGCGGACGGCGCGGGCGCGATGCCCGGCGGCGGCGCGCCGACGGTGCTGGACCGGGTCCGGCTGGGTCCGGTGGAGGCCACCACCTTCACCGGCGGTGATCTGACCGGCATCCGGGAGTGGTTGTCGCACAACGGATACGAGATGCGCGAGGAGGTGCTCGCGACCATGCCGCCGTATCTGGACGAGGGCTGGTCCTTCGTCGCCCTGCGGCTCACCACCTCGGCCACGCTGAACGGCGCGCTGGATCCGGTGCGACTCGCCTTCGCTTCCGACCGGCTGGTCTATCCGATGCGCATGTCCCGCGCGGCCGCCCATCCGCAGAAGGTCAGGGTCTATGTCCGACTTCCTGTTCATCCGGTCAGCGGCGGACGTCCCGTTCCGGGAGCAGGAGCGCCGGGTGGAGTATGTCCAGTTCCTGGGCATACCGGCCGGTTTCGCGATCCTGCTGGCGGGACTGCTCATCGGCCCGGCACTCGGCATCCTCGTCGTCGTGTGGCGAGTGCTGCGCGGGCGGGCGCGTAGGCCGTTGTCCGCTCCTCAGCGGGCGCGGCGCTGGCGGGCCTGGGCGGGCTGGCGCTGCTCGTAGAGGAAGAAGACGGCGGCCTTGCGACGAGCACACTGGTCGGTCGGGCAACTTCGGTGAATCCGCAAGATGCTGTGAGCCAGGTCCACCGTGAAGCGCTCGGGGACCATCTCACAGCTGTCGGAGATGGGGGCCGCCCGTTGCGGGGACCAAGCCCGCTGCGATGACCACGCTCGCTGTGCAGACCATGGCGTGCGCACCACATACCTCCTTCCGCTGACAGAAGATGGAATATCCGATCCGAACCCCTCACAAACCCTGGCATTATGAGTGCGATCTACATCACCGACCAGTACTCGCTGGTGCCGCACAGGGGAGGCCGACAGTGGAAGCGAAAAACCGCGCAATCGACACCGACGCGGTGTGGCGACGCGGCGACGACAATGCCGACGGGGTCGAAATCGCCTTTCTGGCCAGTGGAAACATCGGATTGCGGGATTCCCGCAATCCGGACGGACCCGTCCTGATTTTCACCCCCGGCGAGTGGGAAGCCTTCGTCGCGGGGGCCAAGGACGGCGAATTCAACCGGCCCGGAGCCTGATTCGCGTGAGCCCGGCTCATATCGAGCCGGGCTCACGGGAATTCGTTCAGCGGGCTTGACTCCGCCCGCTTTGTCCGTATCGACGAACGGTCCTCAGGCGCCGAGCGCGCCCCCGATGGTCGGCCAGGATTCGTGCAGCGTGTCCTGCCAGTACGACCAGGAATGCGTGCCCACCGGCGAATGCTCCACCCGCGCCGGGATATTCATCGAACGCAGCCGCTGCTCGAACGCGGTGACGCAGGCGTCGACGCCGAATTCGATGGGCCCGCCGAAGAAGATGTTCTCCGGCAGTTGCGGTTTGATCTCCAGCTCGTGCGGGCCGGGAATGCCGGTGCCCGTGGACAGGAACAGCGTCTTGCCGCGCAGCGCCTCGGTCAGCACCGCCGGATTGTGCTCGGTCCACGCCGCGCTGCCGGGCCCGCCCCACATGTTCAGCGGATTGCCGCCGCGATTGGCCACCGAGAACATGATGGCGGCCTGAGCGATGGTGGTGTCCGGGCAGGCGCTGTAGCCGGCCACCGCCCGGTACAACTCCGGATGCCGCACCGCCAGTACGAAGGCTGCGGTGCCGCCCATCGACAGACCACCGATGGCGTTCACCCCGTTACCGGCGAAATACCCGTCGATGATCGGCGGAAGTTCTTGTGTCAGAAAGGTTTCCCACTTGTACCGGCCGAAGCGCGGATCGTCGGCCGCCCAGTCGGTGTAGTAGCTGGCCTGGCCGCCGATCGGCAGCACCACATTGACGTTCTTGCCCTGGAAGAAGGGTTCGGCATCGGTGGCATTGGTCCAGGTGCTCTGGGTCGCGCCCGGGTCGAGGCCGTCGAGCAGGTAGTAGGTCGGCCGGTCCCCGCCGCCCGCGGGATGTAGGACCTGGACCTGAATGGTGCGGCCCATGGCCGCGGATTCGATGAAGATCGCCGAGCGGGTGGCGCTCAGCTGATCCACGCGGACCACCTGGGCCGCCCCGGCGATTGCCGGTGGCGCGGCCACCGGATACAGCAAACCAGCAGCGATCGCCAAAACAGCTGCGGCAACGACTCTTCTACGCACGCCCCACCTCCATCAGCCCACCACAATCGCATTCAAACGTAACTCGAGTGACAGGTGTGACGCGCAGGAATGCGGTTTTGGCGTGTCGTTGGCAAACCAGACGGTTCGGATATGGTAATGCCGTGCGGCTATGAATGCGAGGCGATTCGGGTCAACGCGCCACGGATAGATCCCGCCAGGTAATCCAGGTCCGCCCGCTGCGGCGAGGTCGGCCGCGCCCGCAGCCCGAACCCGTCCCCCGGGGTGCGCGGAATCACGTGCAGATGCACATGGAACACCTCCTGCCCCGCGGTGACGCCGTCGGCCAGGAAGAAGTTCACCCCGTCGCAGCCCACCTCCGACTCCCGCAGCCCCGCCGCGATCCGCTGCCCCACCTGAAACAGCTTGCCCCCCAATGCCGGATCCAGCTCCGCCAGACTCCGCGCCGGCACCTTCGGCACCACCAGCACATGCCCCGGCGTCACCGGCCGAATATCCATGAACGCCAGCACATCCTCGTCCTCGTACACCTTGGACGAGGGCGCCCGCCCGGCAACGATGTCGGAGAAAATCGTGTAAGGATTCATGCCCCGCAGCCTAGGAGTCCGCTCTCCCCGAACGCATTCGCCCCCGGCTCCGTACGGACGCCGGGGGCGAATCTCAGAGTGCTTGCGGCGCTACAGAATCGGCGACGGCGTGTACCGCGCCGCCTCCGGGTTGGCGTCGACCAGCTTCTGGACCTGGGCGATCACATCGGCGGTCTGCGCCTCGGCCGCGCCGATGAAGGCGGAGCGGTCGGCCAGCGCGGCGTCGAGGGCGGCGCGGTCCAGCGGCATCCGGTCGTCGGCGGCCAGGCGATCCAGCAGATCGGGCTCGCGGCCCTGCTCGCGCATGGCCAGCGCCACCGCCACCGCGTGCTCCTTGATGACCTCGTGGGCGGTCTCGCGGCCCACGCCCGCGCGCACGGCCGCCATCAGGATGCGGGTGGTGGCCAGGAACGGCAGGTAGCGGTTGAGCTCGCGGTCGATGACGGCCGGGTACGCGCCGAATTCGGCCAGCACGGTCAGGAAGGTCTCCATCATGCCGTCGATGGCGAAGAAGGCGTCCGGCAGCGCGACCCGGCGCACCACCGAGCAGAACACGTCGCCCTCGTTCCACTGCGCGCCGGCCAGCTCGGCCGCCATGGAGGCGTAGCCGCGCAGCACCACCTGCAGGCCGTTGACGCGCTCGCAGGAGCGGGTGTTCATCTTGTGCGGCATGGCCGAGGAGCCCACCTGGCCGGGCTGGAAGCCCTCGGTGACCAGCTCGTGGCCCGCCATCAGGCGAATGGTGTGCGCGAACGAGGACGGGCCCGCGCCGACCTGCACCAGGGTGGAGAGCACATCGTGGTCCAGCGAGCGCGGGTAGATCTGGCCGACGCTGGTGAAGACGTTGGCGAAGCCGAGGTGCCCGGCCACCTTCTGCTCCAGCTGCGCCAGCTTGCCGGCGTCGCCGTCGAGCAGGTCCAGCATGTCCTGGGCGGTGCCCATCGGGCCCTTGATGCCGCGCAGCGGGTAGCGGTCGATCAGCTCCCGGAGCCGGGTCAGCGCGACCAGCAATTCGTCTGCGGCGGAAGCGAATCGCTTACCGAGCGTGGTGGCCTGCGCCGCCACGTTGTGCGAGCGCCCCGCCATCACGGTCGGCTGATACTGCGCGGCCCGCTCGGCCAGCCGGGCGGCGATCGCGACGCCGTGCGCGTAGACATGCTCGAGCGAGAGCCGGATCTGCAGCTGCTCCACATTCTCGGTGAGGTCCCGAGAGGTCATCCCCTTGTGCACGTGCTCGTGCCCGGCGAGCGCGTTGAACTCCTCGATCCGCGCCTTCACGTCGTGCCGGGTGACCCGCTCCCGCTCGGCGATCGACCGCAGATCCACCTGATCGATGACCCGCTCGTAGTCCTCGACGACCCCCGCCGGAACATCCACCCCCAGTTCGGCCTGCGCCCGCAGCACCTCCAGCCACAGCCGCCGCTCGAGCACGATCTTGTTCTCGGGCGACCACAGTTGAACCAACTGCGGACTGGCGTAGCGGGTGGCGAGGACGTTAGGCACAAGGGTCACGTTGTGCCAGTTTACCGGCCGTGTGCTGCGGCTTAAGCCGGTGGGGCGACGATGTCGATGATCTCGAGCAGCGCACCCCGGGCCATGCGGCGCGGTTGCGGGTCGAGTTCACCGAGCGCGGTCACCACCGCCCCATCGACCACCGCGACGAGGCGGCGGACCTGTTCCGCGCGGACGATCCGATCCGAGCGGCGTAGGACATCGGCGAGTAGCTCGTCGAGCTGGGCGCGTAGTCGTAATTGGACTTCGCGGAGTTCGGGATGGCGGGCCGAGGCCACCGAGCGCTCGTAGCGGGCGATGAGCTGGCCGCGGGCGTCCTCGTTCTGAAAGTCGGGCCCCACCAACAGATCCAGCACCAGTTCGACGGTGGCCTCGGCGCCGCGGCGGCGGTGGGTCACCTCGCCGACGCGGCGGCGCATGGCGTCGAGTTCGGCATTGCCGGAGAATTCGACCGCGCGGGCGATCAGATCCTCGAGCGATTCGAAGTAGTACGTGGTCGACGCGAGCGGCAGATCCGCCCTGGTCGCCACCGAGCGGTGCCGGACCGCCTCGAAGCCGCCCTCGAGCAGTAGCTCGGCGGCGGCACAAACCAACGCTTGGCGACGCCGTTCGCCTTTCGGAGTCGTCGCAGTGGTCACGGTGCAATCGTGCCAGTCATCGGTGATGCTGTGTGCATTTTGCCCACCGCGTTCAATCCGCTTGGCAGATCAGGCCAAATATCGTTCCAACCGGTCGAGTGCCTCTTCGATGTCCGCGCTCGCTCCGGCGAACGAGAAGCGAACGGTGTGGTGGCCGTTGCGGGTGTCGAAGTCGATGCCGGGCGCCAGCGCCACGCCGGTGTGGTCGAGCACATCGGTGCACCAGCGCATCGAATCATCCGTCAAATGCGCGATATCCGCGTAGGCGTAGAACGCGCCGTCGGCGGGGGCCAGATCGGTGATGCCGAGCTTGGGCAGGCCGGACAGCAGAAGCTGACGGTTTGCCGCATAGCGTTGAACATGACCGTCCAGTTCGGCTTTGGCCTCCGAGCCGAAGGCATGGACCGCCGCGAACTGGGAGATAGCCGGTGGGCACACAGTCATATTGGAGGCCAGGCGCTGCAGTGCGGGCCGCAGCGATTGCGGGACCAGCATCCAGCCCAGCCGCCAGCCGGTCATGGAGAAGTATTTCGACACCGAGCCGATGACCACCGACTCGCGCGAGGTCTCCCAGGCCGAGGAAGTCGGCTCGGTATCTGCGTAAGTAATGCCGTGGTAGATCTCGTCCGAGATGAGCAGCGTCCCGTGCTCATCGCACCAGCGGGCCAGCGCGGCCAGCTCCTCCGGCGCGATCATGGTCCCGGTCGGATTGGCCGGACTCGCCACGATCAGACCCGCGGGCGGCCCGGGCAGCGCCTCGAGCATGGCGACGGTCGGCTGGAAGCGGGTCTCGGGCCCGCAATCCAGCTCGACCACATTGCAGCCCAGCGCCGTCAGCGTGTTCCGGTAGGCCGGATACCCCGGCCGCGCCACCACCACGGTGTCGCCCAGATCGAACGCCGCCAGGAAGATCAGCGTGAACGCACCCGACGATCCGGTGGTCACCACGACGTCATCCGCATCGACCTGAACCCCGTAGGTACTCCGGTGGTGCTCGGCGATGGCCTCGCGCAGCGCCAGGATTCCGAATGTCTCGGTATATCCCAGCAATTCGTTGTCCATCGCCGCCTTCGTCGCCCGCAGCACCGCCTCCGGCGCGGGCGTGGACGGCTGCCCGGCCGCGAGAACCAGCACATCGCCGTGTGTCCTGGCCCGTTCAGCTGCTGCTTTCCAGACGTCCATCACGTAGAAAGGTGGAATGGTCGACCGGCGAGATTCGATACGCACTCGACAGACGGTAGAGCACCCGCTCCCCCGGCTGTCCGGGAACGGTCGCGCGAATGCCTGAGGAGGGCGCTGTGCAGGGGGGATCAGCAACCACCGGGAACACCCCGGAGGTCGAGACGCACCCACCCGAACCCGGCGGGATCGCGGCCGGGGACCACTTCACGCCGGGGATCCGCTCCGCATTCGACAAGCCGGAACCGAACCGATTCGAACGGGCGCTGACCCGGCTCGGGCGGTTCCTGGCCGCGCTCGCCGTACAGGCCGTGGTCCGGCTGCAAGCCAACGCACCCATTGCCCGGGACCGGGCCGTGGCCCTGTGGCGGCAGCGGCCGCGGTCGCGGGCCGAGGCCGAGGAATTGTGGCGGCGGCGGTGGCCGGTGGTGCGGGCCTGGTCGATCCGGCATCGGGTGTTGATCGGCGGCGTGGTCGCGGTGCTGGTGTTCGCGAGCGCGGACGGGGCGCTGGGGTTGATTCCGACCGACGCGCCGGTGAGTCCCGGTGTGGCGCTGCGGGTTCCGGTGCAGTACCCGCTGCAGGTGCAGGCGACACCGGAGACCTCGAAGCGGTATCTGGACGCCATCAACAAGGGTGAGCATCTGCGGGAGCAGGCGGTGGTGTCGGCGGCCGCGGCGGCGACCCTGGAGCGGGCCAAGGCGGAGGCCGCGGCGGCGGTGGCCGGGCAGCCGCAGCCGTGGATGACGCCGTCGCCGGACAGTTCGCTGCCGCCGGGATTCGTGATTCCCGGGGTCGGCGGGTTCGCGCTGCCCGCGAAGGGCGTGTTCACCTCCGGGTTCGGGGCGCGGTGGGGCACCTTCCACGCGGGCATCGACATCGCCGCGCCGCTGGGTTCACCGATCTATGCGGTGGCGGCGGGCACGGTGATCGACGCGGGACCGGCGCAGGGCTTCGGGCTGTGGGTGCGCATCCGCCACGACGACGGCACCATCTCGGTGTACGGGCACATGTACGACTTCTCGGTCTCGGTCGGCGAGCGCGTCCCGGCGGGCCTGCAGATCGCCCGCATCGGCAACCGCGGCGACTCCACCGGCCCGCACCTGCATTTCGAGATCGTCATCGGCGGCCAGCACGTCGATCCCCAGTCCTGGCTGGCCCAGCACGGCATCGTCCTGGGCTAGGTACCCGCCGCCGGGGATTCGAATGCCAGCGCGACAACTGATTTCGTGCCGACCGGGGTAACTCCCCGGGTATCCCCAAAATCGCGTCGCTCCCGAACCGCCGGCACGCGTGCCCGACAGTTAACGGCTCTCAGCCGTGCGCTGAAGTCCCGGGGAGGCGGGCCAGTCAGGCGGTCGGGATGCTGATGCGTCCCTCTTCGGCGGCCAGGCCGATGTCGGTGCGGAAGTGGCCGCCCGGCAGCTTGATGGTGGCGAGGCGGTCGTAGGCGTTCTTGCGCGCCTCGGCGAGATCCGCACCCTGGCCGACAACGGCGAGCACGCGGCCGCCGGCGGAGACGAGCGCGCCGTCCTCACGCTGCGCGGTGCCGGCGTGCAGCACCTCGGATTCGATTCCGGTGCCGGTGGATTCGGCGCCGGTGATGACATCGCCGCTGCGCGGGCGGGCCGGGTAGTTCTCGGCGGCCAGCACCACGGTGACGGCCGAGCCGTCCTTCCAGCGCGGCGCGGCCACCTGGTCGAGGGTGCCGGTGGCGGTGGCGTACAGCAGCTCGCCGAGCGGGCTGTCCAGCATGGCCAGCACGGCCTGGGTCTCGGGATCGCCGAAGCGGCAGTTGAATTCGACCACGGCCGGTCCGGCCTGGCCGACGGCGAGGCCGGCGTAGAGCAGGCCGCTGAACGGCACGCCGCGGCGAACCATCTCGGCCGCAACGGGTTTCACGACATCGTCGACGATGGCCCGCAAAGTCTCTTCCGGCAGCCACGGCAGCGGCGTGTACGCGCCCATGCCGCCGGTGTTCGGCCCGGTGTCGCCGTCGCCGACGCGCTTGTGGTCCTGGGCGGGCAGCAGCGGCACCACGGTCTCACCGTCGACGAGGCAGAACAGCGATACCTCGGGTCCGTCGAGGAAGGACTCCAGCAGCACCGGATGTCCCTGCTCCAGCAGTTCCGCGCCGTGCTCGCGGGCGACCGACCGGTCCGCGGTCACCACCACGCCCTTACCGGCGGCCAGCCCGTCGTCCTTGACCACCCAGGTCGGCCCGAAACGATCCAGCGCGGCATCCAATTCGCCCGGGTGATCGACGATCTCGCTGTGCGCGGTCCGCACCCCGGCGGCATTCATGACGTCCTTGGCGAACGCCTTCGACCCCTCGATCCTCGCGGCCGCCGCCGACGGCCCGAAGGTCGGAATCCCGACCGCCCGCACCGCATCGGCCACCCCGAGCACCAGCGGCACCTCGGGCCCGACCACGACCAGATCGGCATTCAACTCCTGCGCCAGCGCCGCCACCTCCTCACCGGAGGTCGCATCCACCGCCCGCACCTCGGCATGCTGGGCGATCCCCGCATTCCCGGGCGCGGCGTAGACCGCGGTCACCGCCGGGTCCTTCCGCAGCGCCAGGACGAGGGCATGTTCACGGGCTCCGGAACCGATGACGAGTACGCGCACGGCGAACAGCTTAGAGGGCAGGTCTGCCGCAACAGGTAGCGGTCTGTCGTGCGTTCGCGCAGGGTTGACCTTCCCCGCGTAATGTCCCGAGCATGGCTTCTGTTTTCTCCGCAATCATCAACGGTCAGCTGCCGGGCCGGTTCGTCTGGGAGGACGAGGAATTCGTCGCTTTCCTGACGATTGCCCCGGTCACGCAGGGGCACACGCTGGTGGTGCCGCGCCAGGAGATCGATCAGTGGCAGGACATCGATCCCGGCACCTTCGCGCGCATGAATGGCGTGGCCCAGAAGATCGGCAAGGCCGTGCGGGCGGCGTGGGATGCCCCGCGCGCGGGCCTGCTCATCGCGGGCCTCGAGGTGCCGCACCTGCACATGCACGTGTTCCCGGCCTTCGAACTGGGCAACTTCGACATCACCGGCGCGGACCCGGAACCCAGCAAGGAATCCCTCGACGAGGCCCACGCCAAGATCAAGCAGGCGCTGCGCGATCTGGGTTACGGCGCGAACGTCCCCGACTGACGAAGCCGAGCACCGAGGCCGCGCCTGTACAAGGCGCGGCCCGGGTCTCAGCGTGAATCGCGCGGCAGCCGCACCGTGAACGTGGTGCCCTCCCCCGGCGCGCTGGCCACCGACACCGTGCCGCCGTGCGCGGTGACCAGCGCCTGCACGATCGAAAGCCCCAGCCCCGTACCACCGCTGACCCGACTGCGGGAGGCGTCGGCGCGATAGAAGCGCTCGAACACCCGCTCGGCCTGCTCGGGCTCCAATCCCGGCCCGGTGTCGGCGATCTCGATGCGCACCTCGTCCTCGGCGGGCGTGAGCCGCACCGTCACCTCGGCCTCGGCGGGCGTGTGCACCAGCGCGTTGTTGAGCAGATTGGCCAGCACCTGCCGCAGCCGCGCCTCGTCGCCGAGCATCTCGAGCGTGCCGGGCCCGGGCCGGATCTCCAGATCGATCCGCCGTTCGGGCCCGTCCACCCGCTCGGCCGCCGCCAGCGCGCGGGCGCTGTGCACGGCATCGCTGGCCAGCATGAGCAGATCCACCGGCCGCCGCTCGACCGGCCGCTGGGCATCCAGCCGGGCCAGCATGAGCAGATCCTCGACCAGCAGTCCCATTCGCTTGGATTCGCGTTCGATGCGATCCATCAGCATCTCCGGATCGGTGATCGCGCCCTGCCGGTACAGCTCGGAGAAGCCCTTGATACTGGTCAGCGGGGTACGCAGTTCGTGGCTGGCGTCGGCGACGAACTGCCGCATCTTGGCCTCGGAGCGCCGCGCCGCCTCCTCGGAGGCCTCGGTGGCGGCGAAGGCCTGCTGGATCTGGGTCAGCATGGTGTTCAACGACTGCGAGAGGTGATCGACCTCGGTGTCGGTGCCGCGCACCGGAACTCGCTGATGCAGATCCCCGCCCGCGATGGCGGCCGCGGTGCGCTCGACCTCCCGCAGCGGCCGCAGGCTGCGCCGGATCACGATGCGCGCCACCGCGGCCAGGGCGGCCAGCACCAGCACCCCGATCACCAGCTGCAGCACGATCAGCTTGTCCAGCAGCGAATTGGTCTCGTCCATGCGCAAAGCGATGGTGCTGGTGCCGTATTCGTTGACGGTCCGCAGCACCCGCCATTCCTCGGTGGCCGCGCCGACCGAGCCGACGGTTCGCGGCCGGGTGCCCAGATCCGCTGGCAGCTCCGGCTGCTGCACGCCCGCGGTGAGCCTCAGCGTGATCTGGCCGTTGGGGTCCTGCACCTGCACCCAGTACAGATGCGGCGGACGTTCCCGCCCGCGCACGGTGGGCAGCGGCTCGGGTCGTTGCGCGCCGGGCGCGGCCCAGCTGTGCGCGGCATCGTAGAGCTGCCGATCGATGCGCTCCACCAGCACATTCCGCATGAGCGAGGTGACCGCGACGCCGGAGACCAGCAGCCCGAATCCCACCAGCGAGACCAGGGCCAGCACCAGCGTGGTGCGCAGTGGCACCGCCGCGAGCCGATCGGCGACCCGCCCCCGCAGGCTGGTGCTCACGTGGCCGCCGTTTTACCGCGCGGCTCCCGCATCACGTATCCGACCCCGCGCAGCGTGTGGATGAGCCGATCCGGCCCGGTGTCCACCTTCTTGCGCAGATACGACACATAGGTCTCGACCACCCCGACCTCACCGCCGAAGTCGTAGCGCCACACATGATCCAGAATCCGCGGCTTGCTGAGCACCGTGCCCGCGTTGACCAGGAAGTACCGCAGCAGCGTGAACTCGGTGGGCGACAATGAAACCGGCTCCCCCGCCTTCCACACCTCGTGCGTATCGTCGTCGAGCTCGATATCGGCGAAGCGCAGCCGCGAGGATTTCGTCTCCGGCGCGGCCCGCCCGGCCCGGCGCAGAATCACCCGTAACCGGGCCACCACTTCCTCGAGGCTGAACGGCTTGGTGACGTAATCGTCGGCCCCGAGGGTCAATCCGGTGATCTTGTCGTCCACATCGTCCCGGGCCGTCAGGAACAGCACCGGCGCATCGATCCCGTCGGCCCGCAGCCGCCGCAACAGTCCGAACCCGTCCATCCCCGGCATCATCACGTCGATGATCAGCGCGTCCGGCCGGAACGTCTTGGCCTTGTCCAGCCCCTCGGTGCCGCTCGCCGCGGTGGACACCTCGAACCCCTGATACCGCAGGCTCACCGACAGCAGCTCCACGATCATCGGCTCATCGTCGACGACCAAAACCCTGGCCTCGGGTTCACGCGTCTGTGCGGGCACACCTGTCATGGCCTCATATTCTGCGCCCGCCCCGCGAACAACCTGGCCCTTCCCTGGGAGTTTCCTGGGAACGGTCACCCCGCGAAAAGACGTAGGGCCGAGGTTTCCCTCGGCCCTACGTCCACGAGCCCCCTGTCAGGATTGAACTGACGACCTTCGCTTTACAAGAGCGGTGCTCTACCACTGAGCTAAGGAGGCGGAAATGCGGTGCCCATCATAACCGGGGTCGTCGGCTGCGCGGAAAAGCCGACGTCCCGGTCGGAACGATGCCGCGGGAAGACCGGAGCACGGCCGGGTGGGTGCTTGTGGCGTCACCCGGCCGCGTTCGGAAGCCGTTCGCGCAGTATCGGACTAACCGCAGTGTGTCAGGACTGAGCCGCCTGACGTGCCGCGTCGTCCGCCGCCATGGCGTCGCGCAGGCTCTTCGGACGCATATCCGTCCAGTTCTTCTCGACATACTCGACGCACGCGGCGCGGCTGTCCTCGCCGAATACGACTCGCCAACCCGCCGGAACCTCGGCGAAGGCGGGCCACAGGGAGTGCTGTTCCTCATCGTTGACCAGGACGAAGAACCGGCCGTCTTCGTCATCGAAGGGATTGGTGCTCATTTCACCTCACTGGATACTGGCGCTGTGTACGGAGTACGTAGACGGATCATCCGATCACCGCAGTGATGGAACGAGCCCCCGACGTTGATTCGACCCTAGCAAGGCAGGTGTTACCGCTGGGCGGTTACCTGCACTTCCTTGAACGGTCAGTGTTCAGGCCGCGAAGAATTCGAGCAGGATCTTGTTGACGGCCTCCGGCTGCTCCAGGTAGCCGAAGTGCCCGGCGTCGGGAACCTCCTGGTATCGGGCTCCCGGAATGATATCGGCGACCTCGCGGGAAAGATAGGCCGGAATCAGCCGATCATCGGCGAAACCGATCGACAGGCACGGCACGCTGATGGCCTTGTAGGCCGCGGTGCGGTCGAAGTCGTGGTCCATGCGCCGCTGCGCCCGGATGCCGGGTGTGACCGGGCCGCCGGTGAATTCGAAGAGGTCGAGCCAGTCGCGCGCGGCGTGCGGGTCGGCCATGGTCGCGGGGCTCAGGTTCATGACGGCGGTCAAGGCGGCCTCGTACTTGGCCGGCAGCTTGGTCCCCGCGGCGTCGAGTTCGTGCTCGCCGAGCGACAGCGTCTTCTGGAACTGGTCGAGCCGGGCGTGTCCGGCCATGAACACGGCCTTGCGCACCAGGTCGGGGCGGGTCAGCGCGAGTTCCTGCGCCACCCGCGAGCCCATGGACTGGCCGACCACCAGGGCCGGTCCCTCGCCGAGGAATTCGATGAGGGCGGCGGTGTCGCGCACCAGGTCCTCGATGGTGATCCCGTCCGGGGATTCGAAGGACGGTGCGATGCCGCGATTGTCGAAGGTGCAGACCCGGTAGCCGGCCGCGACCAGCGCGGGCACCTGGTGCAGTTCCCACACCCGGCCGCCGCTGCCGGTGCCCATGATCATGACGACCAGCGGCGCCGAGCCCTTCACGTCGGTGCCCTTGGATCGGTCTCCCTTGACCTGGTAGTTCAACGAGATTCCGTTCACCGTCGCCAACGGCATGCTTGCGACCCCTTCATCAGGTGTTTCGACTCGTGCTTTCGTCCACCGTATAGGTATCGGAGACCGGAACGTTTCGGCCCTTCACCATTGCGGTTCGGGTTCGCAATGCACGCAGCGATCAGGCCCGACTTTTCTGGCAGATACGATGGACTCCTCGCAGAGAGTTGACTTTCCCCGAGAGGACACCGATATGGCCGCGAAGACCGGCGCGAACGACATCGCGGACGACGACCTGGAACCCCTCGCCGACGAAACCGCTCGTCAGGCCCAGCGCGTCGTGGCCGCCTACGCCACCGACGCGGACGAATGCCGCATGCTGCTGTCGATGCTGGGCATCGGTCCGACGCGAGGCGAATAAGACCGTGCAGCCGGACAGTTCCGGTTCCGGTTTTGTCGTCGTCGCGAACCGGCTCCCGGTCGACCTGGAGCGACTACCCGATGGCACCACCCGTTGGAAGCGCAGCCCCGGCGGCCTGGTGACCGCGCTGGAGCCGGTGCTGCGCAATAACAAGGGGGCGTGGGTCGGCTGGGCCGGTGTGCCGGACGTGGACCTGGATCCGATCGTCGAGGACGGCCTGGAGTTGCATCCGGTGCCGCTGACCAGTGACGAGGTCTCCGACTACTACGAGGGCTTCTCCAACGCGACGCTGTGGCCGCTGTATCACGACGTGATCGTGCGGCCGGTCTACGACCGCCAGTGGTGGCAGGCGTACGTGCAGGTGAACCGCCGCTTCGCCGAGTACACCGCGAAGGTGGCGGCCGAGGGCGCGACGGTGTGGGTGCAGGACTACCAGCTGCAGCTGGTGCCCAAGATGCTGCGCATGCTGCGCCCGGATCTGACCATCGGCTTCTTCCTGCACATTCCGTTCCCGCCGGTGGAACTGTTCATGCAGATGCCGTGGCGCACCGAGATCGTCGAGGGCCTGCTGGGCGCCGACCTGATCGGCTTCCACCTGCCCGGCGGCGCGCAGAACTTCCTGTATCTGGCCAGACGTCTTGCCGGACAGCCGACTTCGCGCGGCAATGTGGGCGTGCGCTCGAAACTCGGTGTGGTGCAGGTGGGTTTCCGCACCGTGCGGGTGGGCGCGTTCCCGATCTCCATCACCTCCACGGAGCTGGACGAGTACTCGCGCCGCCGCGGGGTGCGGGAGCGGGCCGCGAAAATCCGTGCGGAGCTTGGCAATCCGAAGACGATCCTGCTCGGTGTGGACCGCCTGGACTACACCAAGGGCATCGATATCCGCCTGGCCGCGCTCGAGGAGCTGCTGCACGAGGGCCGCGTCGATCCGGCCGACACCGTCATGGTGCAGCTGGCGACGCCGAGCCGGGAGCGGGTCGAGTCCTACAAGCAGATGCGCGGCGATATCGAACGCCAGGTGGGGCGGATCAACGGCGAGTACTCGCGGGTGGGCTACCCGGTGGTGCACTACCTGCACCGCCCGATCCCGCGTGACGAGCTGATCTCGTTCTTCGTGGCCGCCGACGTCATGGTGGTGACCCCGCTGCGCGACGGCATGAACCTGGTGGCCAAGGAGTACGTGGCCTGCCAGGGCGGCCTCAACGGCGCGCTGGTGCTGTCCGAATTCACCGGTGCGGCAGCGGAATTGCGACAGGCCTACCTGTGCAACCCGCACGACCTCGACAGCGTCAAGGACGCCCTGATCGGCGCCATCGACGATGACCGCGACACCCGTCGCCGCCGCATGCGCTCCCTGCGCCGCCAGGTGCTGACCCACGACGTCGACCGGTGGGCGCGCGCCTTCCTCGACGCCCTGGCCACCGACCGGGTCGCGGGCAGCGCACTGCTCAGCGACGACGATGTGGATCCGGACCTGAGCCGCTGATCGCGAAACGTGAACGCCCCCGGCATTTTCCGCCGGGGGCGTTTTCGTTTTCCGGGGCTGTCAGTCGTCGAATCGATAGGTGACGCCGGTGAGCCGCTCCGACTCCACCCATAGCTTCCCCGCCAGCTCGGGATCGCGCGCCTGCTCGCTGAATTCGTTCGGGACCGGATACCCCTTGCTGAACCCGCTGGGCCCGAAGAAGTCTCCGCCGCGCACCGCCGGATCGGTGCCCGCCCGCAGCATCGGGAGCGCACCCATCTCGACGGTCTGCATGAACATCCGGAACATCCAGCGCAGCGAGGGCCGCGCCAGGAAGGCGATGGCGGGACCGAGGTTCTGCGCGAAGTCCGACTCGGCGGCCCCCGGATGTGCCACCACCGAAATCAGTTCCGTACCTGTCCCATTGAGCCGCCGCTGCAGCTCGAGCGCGAACAGCGCGTTCGCCAGCTTGGACTGCCCGTACGCCCCGAATCCCTTGTACGGCCTACGCTCGAAGAACAGGTCGTCGAGCTCGAGCTCCACCTCCTTCTTCGAGGCGAACCCGGTGGTCACCGCCACCACCCGCCCCCGCGGCGCGGCCCGCAGCAGATCCAGCACCAGCCCCGTGAACGCGAACGGCCCGAGATGGTTTGTGCCGAAAACGGTTTCGAACCCGTCCCCGGTCACACTCCGCGTCCGCGAGAACGTCCCCGCATTGTTCACCAGCAGATCGATCGACTCGAACTCGTCGTGCACCCGCACCGCGGCCTTCCGCACCGACTCCATCGAAGCCAAATCCAGCTCCACGAACGGCAATTCGGCCCCCGGCACCCCCGCCCGAATC
>NZ_BAAFGR010000008.1:0-86418 GCF_041154655.1 Nocardia sp. JMUB6875 | reverse complement strand
GGTGGCGGCTAGTTGTGGGGGTTCGTAGCCGAAGTAGTAGTCGATGCCGATGAAATCGAGGTTGGCGGAGATGCGGGACATCAGGGGGCCGTTTACTTGTGATTCGGCTCCGGCTACGTAGCCGACGTTGCTGGTTACCAAGGCATTTGGTTGTACCTGGTGGATGTAGGCGTAGATGGTGTTGTGCGCCTGGGCTACTCGGTCCAGCATTTGGTCGGGGTTGGTGCCGTTCTGGTGGAGTTCGTGCATGATGTAGGCGACCGGCTCGTTGATGGTTACCCAGATCGGGTTGTGAGAGGCGTAGCGGTCTACGACCTTGCGCATATTCGTGAGCCAGTCGGTGACCATGGTGGGGTTGGACCAGCCGCCTCGGTCGGATTCCCAGCCGGGGTAGACCCAGTGGTCGAGGGTGAGCATGGGGCGCATACCCGCCGCTTCGATGGCGGAGATTACGTCGTCGTAGTAGGCGAAGGCCGCCGGGTCCCAGGTGTCCGGTTGGGGCTGTAGGCGGGCCCATTCGAGGCCGATGCGGAATACCTTGACGCCCAGGTTCTTCGCCAGGGTGATGTCGGAGCGGTATCGGGTGCGGAAGTCCACGGAATCGCCGAGGCGGTCCCAGGCGGGATTGGCCTCGATATAGCGGGTCCAATTGCTGTCGGGTGACTGGCCTTCGGATTGGAAGCCGGAAGCGGCCACGCCCCAGAGGAATCCGTCGCCGAGTATGCCGCCGTGAGTTTCGGGGGCGGTGCGGGCGGCGGCGGGGACCAGGAGCAGGGTGGCGGCCGCGACGAGCCAGGACGCGACGACGCAGCGGAATCGAGTGCGCATCAGCACTTCTCCAGGAGCAGCACTCGAAATGAGTGAAAAGGACTACTTACTCCTGGATAGCTGACATTGATTGCGGAAATATGCCAGCTCGATAGTGGTTTGGCACGAGAGCCTCACATTACGAACTCGCCGGTGACAGACGAGATGGATCGTCTGCCACCGGCGATTCGCGTCTAGCCGATGGTGCGGATTTCCGCGCCCGCTTCCTCGACCGGGTCACCCTCGACGGTGAACCAGTGGGTGACCTCGCCGTCCTCCAGATCGGCGGCGATATCGTCGCCCGGGAGCACGGACAGGGCACCCGCGGTGGACGAGGCCAGGAACTCGTCGATCGCGGCACGACCGGTGGAACCGGTTGTGTACGTGGTCGATTCGTAGTCCAGCTCGTATTCCGAACGCAGGTTCGCTGCACGATCGAGCGCCTCGGCCTGGGTCAGCGTGGCCCAGGTCTCGCCCTCGCGGTACACGAACGCCGGATCGGTTTCCGACAGCGGCCGGACCCGGTCGGTGTAGGACACCGGGTGGGCCGGGCGCGCCGCCAGATCCGCCTGCACCTTCGGATCCGAGGGCACCAGCCAGCGCACCGAGCTGGCGGCCGGTTCCTGCGCGATCCCGAAACCGGCTCCGGCGGCGAGGATCTCACCGAACGACAGCCCGTTCGCGAACAGCGCCGCGGCACCGGCCTTCTGGATGGCCCAGACCGCGACCACCGCGTCGACCGTATGCGGCAGGGCGACGGCGACGATATCGCCGGGGCCCGCGCCGCGGTCGATGAGCAGTCGCGCCAGCTGCGAGCTGCGCCGGTCCAGCACGTGGTAGGCGATCTCCTGGCCGTCGGACAGCAGCGCCGGAGCCTGCGGATCCTCTTCGACGACCTCGGCCAGCACGTTCGCGACCGTGGCGGTACCCACCCGCGCCGGCTCCGCCGCCGAATCCGCCGGGGTGACGGCGCTTTCGGCGAGGATGCGCGCCCGCTCGGAGGCATCGAGGATGTCGATGTCACCGACCAACCCATCCGGATCGCCCAGGAGGGCGTCCAGAATCCGGGTGAACCGCGCGGCCAGCGTGGCGACCTCGTCCGCGCTGAAGCGGCTGTCGAGGTAGCGCATATTGATGTCGATGGTCTCGCCCGCCATGATCACCAGCGACATCGGGTAGTGCGTGTTGTCGTTGATGCCCACACCGCTCACCGACATGCCGTCGATGGAGCTGGCCGCCGCGATGGCGTCCTTGTCGACCGGGTAGGACTCGAACGCCATCATGGTGTCGAATTCCGCTCCGGCACCGGCCAATTGCAGGATCTCGGTGAGCCCGATGTGGTGGTGCTCGAGCAGGTCGGCCTGATCGCGCTGGACCCGCTGCAGCAGGCCCGCGATGGTCAGCCGGTCATCGACGCGGATGCGCACCGGCACCGTGTTGATGAACAGACCCACCATGGACTCCACGCCCGGCAGGTCGCCGGGGCGGCCGGACACGGTCGCGCCGAACACCACGTCGCTGCGGCCCGTGAGCCGTCCGACCAGCACCGCCCAGGAGGTCTGGATCAGCGTGTTCAGCGTGACATTGAGCTCCCCGGCGCGCTTGGTCAGCGCGCGGGTGCGCTCGGCGTCGATCTCCAGGCTGTGGCGGCCGATCTCGTAGGTCTCGTCCCGGGTCGCGGCGGGCGCGAGCTGGGTGGGCTCGCTGACGCCGGCCAGGGCGCGCTTCCATGCCTCGAGCGACTCGTCCCGGTTCCGCCCGGCCAGCCAGGCCAGGTAGTTGCGGAACGAGGCCACCCGCGGCAGCGCGGACAGATCGCCGCGCACCGCGTACAGCACCAGCAGATCCCGCATGAGCAGCGGCATCGACCAGCCGTCCACCAGGATGTGGTGGGTGGTGATCACCAGGTGCACCAGCTCATCGCTGATCCGGAACACGTTGAACCGCATGAGCGGAGCCGCCGACAGATCGAAGTGATCGGCGCGATCGGCCTCGATCATCTCCCGCATGCGCGGATTGCGTTCGGCCTCGGGCAGATCCGTCAGGTCGATGACCCGGAACGGCGCTTCCACCCGGTCCAGCACCACCTGGTGAGCCTGACCGTCGGCGTCGGTGACGAACGCGGTCCGCAGGCTCGGGTACCGGTCGAGGATGGCCTGCGCGGCCACCTTCAGCCGGTCGATGTCCACCACTCCGCTCAGGTCGAGCACGGTCTGAATGGTGTAGACATCCACCGTGTTCTGGGTGAGCATCGCGTGGAACAGCAGACCCGACTGCAGCGGCGAGAGCGGCCATACATCCGACAGCGCCGGATATGCCTGCTCCCACACCTCGATATCGGACTGCTCGACCTTGACCAGCGCCAGATCCGACGGCGTGAAGCCACCGGCGTCGGGCCGCTTGGCGTGTTCGGCCAGCGCGGTCAGCGCCGCCACGAACAGATCCGCGAACTCCTGCACGCGTTCCCGCTCGAGCAGCCCGCTCGGGTAGGAGAACGCCGCGCCCAGCTGCGGCCCGTCCTCGCCGTCGGTGACGATGGCGTTGATGTCGAGCGTCGCGTTGGCGGGCATGTCGGCGTCCATGTCGCCGTCGAGGCGGCCCAGATCGTCGACCGGCACCCAGCCCAGCTCGGCCATGCCCTCGGGCACCTCGCCCGCGGAGACCCGGCCCAGGTAGTTGAAGCTGATCTGGCCGACATCCCGCAGCTGCGTGGAGGTTTCGGGGTTGAGGTGCCGCAGCAGACCCCAGCCCAGACCCTTGTCGGGCAGCGCCAGCAGCTGCTCCTTGACCGATTTCACGATGTCGCCCAGGGCGTTTCCGCCCTCGAAGGCATCGCTGAGGTCCGCGCCGTTCAGGTCCAAACGGACCGGGAACGCGGCGGTGAACCAGCCGACCGTGCGCGAAAGATCCGCGCCCGCAACGATTTCCTCTTCGCGGCCGTGACCCTCGAGCTTGATCAGCGCCGACCCGCCCGCGGTCTCCCCGCGCCAGCGTGCGACCGCCATGGCCAGCGCCGACAGCAGACCGTCGTTCACACCGCCCCGGTACAGACCCGGCACGGAGGTGAGCACGGCCTCGGTGACCGACGCGGGCACGCTGACCTCGACCCGCTCCACGGTGTCGAAGGTGTCGACCTTCGGATCGAAGGCGCGCGACCCGAGCAGCGGATCCGGAGTCTCGATGACCCGCTGCCAGAACGGCAGCTCCGCGACCCGAGCCTCCGAACGCGACTCCTCGACCAGTGCGTGCGCCCAGCGCCGCATGGAGGTGCCGGTCTCGGGCAGCGCGATCGGCTGCTCGAACGCCACCTGCGACCACGCCAGACCCAGGTCCGGAATCAGGATGCGCCAGGACACGCCGTCCACGACCATGTGGTGCGCGACGATGAGCAGCACGTCGCGGCGGACGCGCGCCTCGTCGGACCCCTCGGGTGCGAAGGCGAACCAAACGAACTGCACCATGGCCGCATTCGCCGGATCCAAACGGCCGAGTGCGGCATCGAATTCGATGCTGCCGACCCTGGTCAGCTCCTCATCGGAGACATCCCCGGCCAGCTCGACCCGGTGCACCAGGGCATCCACATCGACGGCGCCCTTCGGCAGCGCCTCGAATTCGAAGCCCTCCGTGGCGTTCCCGCGCAGACGCGACCGCAGCACATCGTGGTGGTCGTACAGCGCCGAGATGGCACCGACGAGCACCTCGCGGGTGATCCCGTCCGGCAAACGCAGCGGCATGGACTGCGAGAACCGCTGGTACGACGACCCGCTCGACAGAATCGCGTGCATGATCGGCGTCAGCGGGATATCGCCGACCCCGCCGCCCGGCAGTTCCGCCAGCTTCTGCGTCGTGGTGTCACCGCCCAGCTTGGCGACCTCGGCCAGCCCCGCGACGGTCCGCTGTTCGAACACGTCGCGCGGCGAGAACACGATGCCGCGCGCCTTCGCCCGCGAGACCAGCTGAATCGACAGAATCGAGTCACCGCCGAGCGCGAAGAACGAGTCGTCCGCGCCCACCTGCTCGACCCCGAGCACATCGGCGAACACCTCGGCGATGGCGGCTTCGACCTCGGTGACCGGCGCACGGAAGTCGCGCGCGGTGAACACCGGCTCGGGCAGCGCCCGCCGATCCAGCTTGCCGACCGGGGTCAGCGGGATGGCGTCGAGGACCGTAATCGCCGTCGGCACCATGTATTCCGGCAGTCGACCCGCGACATGCTCGGTCAGCGCGGCGATGTCGATGGAGCGACCGGCCACCGGCAGCACGTAGGCCGCCAGGATGGTGGCCCCGGCCTCGGTCTTGTGACCCACGGTGACCGCGAAGTCCACGGTCTCGTGCGAGGCCAGCGCCGCGTCGATCTCACCGAGCTCGATACGGAAGCCGCGCACCTTGACCTGGAAGTCGTTGCGGCCCACGTATTCCACCTCGCCGGTGAGGGTCCAGCGGACCACGTCACCGGAGCGGTACATGCGCTCGCCCGCCACGAACGGATTCGCGACGAACCGCTCGGCGCTCAGGCCCGGCCGGTCGTGGTAGCCGCGGGACAGCTGGATACCCGACAGGTACAGCTCACCCGCGACACCCACCGGCACCGGCCGCAGTCGCGCATCCAGGATCAGCGCCTGCATACCGCGGATCGGACCACCGATGGTGACCAGATCGCCCGGCGTCAGCGCATCGCTGATGTTCGTCATGATCGTGGTCTCGGTCGGACCGTAACCGTTGTGGAACGCACGAACAGTGCGGTTCTCCAACGGAATAGCCCACTTCTCCACCAGATCGGCCGGAACGGCTTCACCACCGGCGACCAGCACCCGCAGCGAATCCAGCCCCTTCGGATCCAGCGTCGCCAGCGCCGCCGGAGTGATGAACGCGTGCGTGGCCCGCTCGCGCTTGATCACCTCGGCCAGTTCCTCGCCGCCGTAGACGCCCGGCGGCACCACCACGAGGGTGCCGCCCGCGCCGATGGCGAGCAGGTACTCCAGCACCGACGCGTCGAACGACGGCGACGCGAAGTGCAGTGCGCGCGAACCGGAGTCGAGGTGGTAGCGCACGATCTGCTCGGTCGCGAAGTTGGCCAGACCGGCGTGGGTGACCACGACGCCCTTCGGCATGCCCGTGGTGCCGGACGTGTAGATCACGTACGCCACGTGCTCGGGCCGGATGACGCCCCAGCGCTCGGTGTCGGTGACGGGTTCCGCGGAGTGCGAACCGATTTCGGCCTGCACCATCGGATCGTCGAGCGAGATCCAGCCCGCCAGGCTCTTGACCGGCGGCAGCCCCTCGACCTCGGCGTCGACCGTCAGGCCGAGCACCGCCCCGGAGTCGTTGACCATGTGCGCGATGCGGTCCGCCGGGTAGGACGGATCGACCGGCACGAACGCCGCGCCCGACTTGGCGACGGCCCAGATGGCCAGCACCGATTCGAACGAGCGGCGAATGGCCACGGCGACACGGGTTTCCGGTCCGGCGCCGCGCTCGATGAGCACCCGCGCCAGGCGCGAGGAGGCCGCGTCCAGCTCGGCGTAACCCAGGGCCTGGCCGTCGAAGGCGACCGCCTCGCCGAGCGGGTTATTGGCCACGGCATCGGCCAGCAGCTCGGGCAGCGTCCGCGGCGCGATGGCCGGACCGCCCGTGCGGGTGGTCAGGTCGGCGCGCTCGTCGGCGGCCAGGATCTCCAGATCGCCGACGGCCTTGCGCGGCGCGGCGACGATCTCGCCGAGCAGTCGCAGGAACCGGTCCGCGAAGCCCTCGACCGTCGACTGGTCGAACAGGTCACGGGCGTAACCGAATTCGGCGTACATGCCCGCGTCCGCGTCGGCCGGAGCCTCGGTGAGCGTGAGCATGAGGTCGAACTTGGCGATCTCGTTCTCGAACTCGACCGCGGAGGCCCGCAGCCCGGGCAGCTCGAAGGAGCTCTCCGGCAGGTTCTCGAACGACAGCGCCACCTGGAACAGCGGGTGCCGCGCGGTGGAGCGTTCCGGGTTGAGCAGCTCGACGAGCCGCTCGAACGGAATGTCCGCGTGCGCGAACGCGGCCAGGTCGCTGTCCTTGGCCTGAGCCAGCAGTTCGGTGAACCCGGCCTGCCCGCTCACCTCGGTGCGCAGCACCAGGGTGTTGACGAACATGCCGATCAGGTTGTCCAGCTCGGCCTCGCCGCGGCCCGCGATGGGCGCGCCGATGGCGATGTCCGAGGTCCCCGACAGGCGCGCCAGGAACACCGCGAGCGCGGTGTGCACGACCATGAACATGGTCGCGTTGTTGGTGCGCGCGATCTGCTGCAGTCCGCGGTGCAGGTCGTTGCCGATCGGGAACAGCACCCGGCCGCCGCGGAAGGACTGCGCATTGGGGCGCGGCCGATCCGAGGGCAGGTTCAGCTCGTCGGGCAGATCCGCCAGTGCGGTGCGCCAGAATTCGGCCTGCGAGGCGATCAGACTGGTCGGATCGTCTTCGGAGCCGAGTACCTCGCGCTGCCACAGCGAGTAGTCCGCGTACTGGACAGGCAGCGGAGCCCAGCTCGGCTGCACCCCGGCGGCGCGGGAGGCGTAGGCCACCATGACGTCGCGGGTGAGCGGGCCCATGGACCAGCCGTCGGCCGCGATGTGGTGGGTGACGAAGACGAGCACGTGCTCGATCTCTTCGGCACCCTCGACACGGAACAGCGCGGCATGCACCGGCACCTCGGTGGTGACGTCGAAACCGGTGGTGATCAGAGCGGCGATGCGCTCGGTCACCGACTCGGCGGACACGACCACCGGGGTCAGATCCGGAATCGCCTGTGCCACCGGCACGATCACCTGCGCGGCCGCACCGTCGACCTGCGGGTACACGGTCCGCAGCGTCTCGTGGCGTCCGATCACATCGGTGACCGCCTGCCGCAGCGCCTCCACATCCAGCGCGCCCGTCAGGCGCACCGCCACGGGCACGTTGTACGCGGCCGACGCGGTATCGAACTGGTTGAGGAACCACATGCGCTGCTGCGCCAGCGACAGCGGCACGTTCGCCGGACGCTCAACGGCGGTGAGCGCCTTGCGATCCCCCGCACCGGCGTGCTGCTCGACCTTGGCGGCCAGACCGGCGACGGTCGACGCCTCGAACACCGCGCGCACCGGCACCCGCGCGTCCAGCGCCGCACCGATCCGCGCGGCGACCTGGGTCGCGAGCAGCGAGTTGCCGCCGAGCGCGAAGAAGTCGTCGTCCGCGCCCACGCGCTCGACACCGAGGACCTCCGCGATGACGCCCGCCACGATCTCCTCGATCGGGGTGGACGGCGCACGGAACGCCGTGGTCTCGAACTCGGGCTCGGGCAGCGCCTTGCGGTCCAGCTTGCCGTTCACATTGAGCGGCAGGGCGTCCAGCACCACGAACGCCGACGGCACCATGTACGACGGCAGCGCCGCGTTCAGGGCCGACTTCACCAGCGGCACATCGATACCCGAGCCGGTCGGCACCAGGTAGGCGACCAGGCGGTCACCGGTGCGCTCGTCCCGCTTGGCCAGCACCGCGGTCTGCGCGATCTCCGGCAGAGCCAGCAGCGCGGCCTCGATCTCGCCGAGCTCGATGCGGAAGCCGCGGATCTTCACCTGGAAGTCGGTGCGGCCCCGGTACTCCAGCTCCCCGTCGGCCGACCAGGCCACCAGGTCACCGGTTCGGTACATGCGCTCGCCGACCGCGAACGGGTTGGCCACGAAGCGATCCGCGGTCAGGTTCGGCTGCGCGAAGTAGCCGCGCGCCAGCTGCGCACCGGCGAGGTAGAGCTCACCGGAGACGCCGTCGGGCACCGGGTTGAGGCGCGCGTCGAGGACGTACACCCGCGAGTTCCATTCCGGCACACCGATGGACACCGCGCCCTGATCGGCGTCGGTGACCAGGTGCGTGGTGATGGACACCGCGGCCTCGGTCGGGCCGTACAGGTTGAACAGCGACGCGTCCGGGTTTGCGGCCCGGAAGCGCTGCGCCACCGAGGCGGGCAGCGCCTCACCGATGGCCAGCACTCGCCGCAGCGAATCGTTCAGCGTGCCTTCGGAAGCCGTGAGCAGCGCGTCCAGCATGGACGGCACCACGTGCAGCGTGGTGACCCGCTCGCGAGCCATGAGCTCGTTCAGGTAGGCCGGATCCCGGTGCCCGTCGGGCGCCGCGATCACCAGTCGCCCACCGGATACGGCGGCCGACCAGAACTCCCACACCGAGAGGTCGAAGGTGGCGGCGGTCTTGAGCAGCACCGCGTCATCCGCGCCCAGCCCGAATTCCGCCGTCTTCCACTGCAACTGGTTCGCGATGGCCGCGTGCGGCAGCGCCACACCCTTCGGGCGGCCGGTGGAACCGGAGGTGAAGATGACGTAGGCGGTGTTCTCCGGCCGCAGCGGCGCGACCCGCTCGGCATCGGTCACCGGCGCGGAATCCACACCGGCGAGCGCGATCTCGTCCATCCGCACCAGCGGAGCGATATCGGTCGAGAACTCGGCGGCGGCATTGGTCAGCACGCACACCGGTGCGGCGGTCTCCAGGATGTACCCGGTCCGCTCGGCCGGCTGGTCCGGATCCACCGGCACGTACGCGCCACCGGCGACCGATACCGCGTACATGCCCACGACCAGGTCGACCGAGCGCCGCAGCGCCAGCGCGACCCGCGCCTCCGGGCCCACGCCCAGCGAGATCAGGTGGCGGGCAAGGCTGTTGACCCGCGCGCCGAGTTCGGCGTAGGTCAGGGTCTGGCCGTCCGGCCCGATGAGCGCGATGGCGGTCGGCTTGGCCGCCACCGTCGCGTCGAGCATCGACACCAGCGTCGCGGCCGTATCCACCTGGTGCGCGGTGTTGTTGCGCGCGCCCAGGATCTCGGCCCGCTCGGCCGGGGCCAGCAGCTCGATCGCTCCGACCGCGGTGCGCGGGGCGGCCACGATCTCGCGCAGCAGGTGCACGAACCGGTCGGCGAATCCGACCACGGTCTCCCGGTCGAAGATGTCCGTGGCGTAGGTCAGGATGCCGGTGATGCCTTCGGCCGCACCGTCTTCCGAGTACAGGTCGGACACGATCAGGTGCAGGTCGAACTGCGACAGCTCGGTGTCCACATCCAGGCCGGACACGGTCAACCCCGGCAGTTCCAGGGTGGAGCGGGTCAGGTTCTGGAATGACAGACCCACCTGGAACAGCGGATGCCGCGCCGTGGAGCGCGCCGGGTTGAGCACCTCGACGAGTCGCTCGAACGGCACATCCGCGTTGGCGTAGGCCTGGATGTCGGTCTCACGCTGACGCGCCAGCAGCTCGGCGAACGGCTGCCCGCCGTCGACCTGCGTGCGGAACACCAGGGTGTTGACGAACATGCCGATCAGGTCGTCGAGGACGGCCTCGCCACGACCGGCCATCGGGGTACCGATGGCGATGTCGTCGGAGCCCGACAGTCGCGACAGCAGCACCGCGAGCGCGGTGTGCACGACCATGAACAGCGTCGCACCCTCGGTGCGGGCCAATTCGACCAGCGCCGTGTGCAATTCGGCATCGATGCGGATGTCGATCTTGCCGCCGTGGAAGGACTGCACCGCCGGACGCGGCCGGTCGGCCGGGAGGTCCAGCTGATCCGGCAGCCCGGCGAGGGCCTGCTTCCAGTAGGCGACCTGCTTGGCGGCGAGGGACTCCGGATCGCTCTCGTCACCGAGCAGTTCACGCTGCCAGATGGAGTAGTCCGCGTACTGCACCGCCAGCGGCGCCCAGCCCGGCTTCTGCTTGATGGAACGCGCCGCGTAGGCGGTCATCAGGTCCCGGGTCAGCGGGGCCACCGAGGAGCCGTCACCGGAGATGTGGTGAATCACCAGGGCCAGCACGTATTCCGCGCTCACCGGGGCGTTCGGATCCACGACCTGGTACTGGCCGGTGGGCTCGGTGTCCGCGAAATCGAAGGTGTAGGCCGCCGCATGCGCCGCCGCCTCGGAAGGCGTGGCCACGACGGCGTCGCTGCCCTCGATCTTGAACAGCGCCACCTTGATCGGTACCTCGACGGTCACGTCGAAGGAGGTGGTGGTCAGCTCGACCACCGCGCCGACCACCTCGTCGGCGCTCACCGTCCGCACCTGCAGCTCGGGCACGGCCTGCGCCGGCGGCAGGATGACCTGCACCGCGCCGTTCTCGGTCTGCGGGTAGATGGTGCGCAGGATCTCGTGGCGGGCAACCACATCCGCGATCGCCGCACGCAGCGCGTCCTCGTCCAGCGCGCCCGACAGCCGCACCGCGACCGGCACGTTGTAGGCCGCGGACTGGGTGTCGAAGCGGTTGAGGAACCACATGCGCTGCTGGGCCAGCGACAGCGGGATGTTGTCCGGGCGCGCGACCGCGGTCAGCGCCTTGCGGCCCGCCCCGGCGTCGCGTTCCACGCGGGCGGCCAGCGCCGCCACCGTGGACGCCTCGAACATCAGTCGCACCGGCACCCGGGTGTTGAGCGCCTCGCCGAGGCGCGCGGCCACCTGGGTGGCGAGCAGCGAGTTGCCGCCCCACTGGAAGAAGTCGTCATCCAGGCCGATGCGCCCGGACTCCACGCGCAGCACCTCGGCGAACACGCCCGCCACGATCTGCTCGATCGGGCTGACGGGTGCGCGGAAGACCGCCTTCTCGAAGGTGGGCTGCGGCAGTTCCTTGCGGTCCAGCTTGCCGTTGGCGTTGAGCGGCAACGCGTCCAGCGCCATGAAGACCGACGGAATCATGTACGACGGCAGTTCGGCGGCCAGCGCCGACTGCAGTTCGCGCTTGTCGGGTTCGCCGTCGGTGCCGACCACGTAGGCCACCAGGCGGTCGCCCAGCACCGGATCGGTGTGGGCCACCACGGCCGCGGAGGCGACGGCGTCCAGGCGCAGCAGCGCCGATTCGATATCGCCGAGCTCGATGCGGAAGCCGCGGATCTTCACCTGGAAGTCGGTGCGGCCCCGGTACTCCAGCTCGCCGTTGGCCTGCCAGGCCACCAGGTCGCCGGTGCGGTACATGCGGGAACCGTTGTCCGCGAACGGGTTCGCCACGAACCGGTCCGAGGTCAGGTCCGGGCGGCCGAAGTAGCCGCGGGCCAGCTGCGCACCGGCCAGGTACAGCTCGCCGGACACGCCCACCGGCACCGGCCGCAGGCGCGAATCCAGCACGTACACCTGGGAGTTCCATTCGGGCGAGCCGATGGACACCGACAGCTCGTCGCGTTCGGTGACCCGGTGGTTGGTGATGGAAACCGCGGCCTCGGTCGGGCCGTACAGGTTGAACAGCTCGGTGCGCGGGTGCTCGCGCAGCACCCGCTGCGCCAGCGGCCCGGGCAGCGCCTCACCGATGGCCAGGATCCGCCACAGCGAGTCCGGCAGGCCGTTGGTGAGCAGCGCGTCCAGCATGGACGGCACCACGTGCAGGGTGGTCACCCATTCGCGGGCCATCAGCTCGTTGAGGTACGCCGGATCCTTGTGCCCGTCGGGCGCGGCGATGACCAGGCGGCCACCGCAGGCCACACCGGACCAGAACTCCCACACCGAGAGGTCGAAGGTGGCGGCGGTCTTGAGCAGCACCGCATCCGCCGGATCGAGCCCGAATTCGGTGACCTTCCACAGCAACTGGTTCACGACCGCACCGTGCGGCAGCGCCACACCCTTGGGGCGACCGGTGGAACCCGAGGTGAAGATGACGTACGCGGTGTTCGCGGCGGTCAGCGCGCGCACCCGTTCGCCGTCGGCGATCGGCTTGTCCGAGTGACCGGACAGGTCCAGCTCGTCGATGCGCAGCACGTCGGCCAACTCGGTCTCGAAACCGACCGCCGCCGTGGTGAGTACGGCCTTGGGCGCCGAGGTCTCCAGGATGTAGCCGACGCGCTCGGCGGGCTGATCCGGATCGATCGGCACGTAGGCGGCACCGGACTTGGCCACCGCGTACATGGCCACGACCAGTTCGGTGGAGCGGCGAATAGCCAGCGCCACACGGTCTTCCGCGCCGATGCCGCGCGCGATGAGCTCGCGGGCGAGCCGGTTGACGCGGGCGTCGAGCTCGGCGTAGGTCAGCGACTCGGTCCCGTCGGGGGTGTCGGTGACGATGGCCACGGCCTTCGGGTCCTCGGCCACGGACTTGTCGAGCAGCGACACCAGGGTCGCCTCGCCCGCGCCCGGGAACACCGCGTCGATGTCCTGCTCGGTGCTGTTCCACCGCTTCAGGATTCGCGTGTTCTCGTCCGCGTCGAGCAGGTCGATGTCGCCGACGGCGACGGTCGGATCGGCCGTGATGGCGTCGAGGATCCGCACGAACCGGTCGGCGAAGGAGCGCACCGTCGGTTCGTCGAACAGGTCGGTGGCGTAACCGAATTCGGTGAAGATCTCGGCGGGGGTGCCGTCCTCGGTGTACCGGTCGTAGAGCGTGACCTGCAGGCTGGTCTTGGCCAGCTGCGATTCGAATTCGACCGCGGCCACGTGCAGGCCCGGCAGTTCGAAGGCGGTCTCGGCCAGGTTCTGGAACGAGAGGCCGACCTGGAACAGCGGGTTGCGCGCGGTGGAGCGGACCGGGTTGAGCACCTCGACCAGTCGCTCGAACGGCACGTCGGCGTTGGCGAAGGCCTCCAGGTCGCGTTCGCGGACCTCGGAGAGCAGGTCGGCGAAGCGGGCGTCGCCGTCCACCTGGGTGCGGAACACCAGGGTGTTGACGAACATGCCGATCAGATCGTCGAGTTCGCGTTCACCGCGGCCCGCGATCGGGGTGCCGACCGCGATGTCGTCGGTGCCCGAGAGCCGCGCCAGCAGCACCGCGAGAGCGGCGTGGACGACCATGAACAGCGACGCGTTGTTGGCCCGCGCCAGTTCGTGCAGCTTGCCGTGGCGTTCGGCGTCGATATTGAAGCGCAGCGCCTTGCCGTGGAAGGACTGCGCCGGGGGCGCCGGGCGGTCGGTGGGCAGCTCGAGCTGGTCGGGCAGACCGGCCAGGGCGCGCTTCCAGTAGGCGACCTGCTTGGCGGCGAGGGATTCCGGATCGTCCTCGGAGCCGAGCACCTCGCGCTGCCACAGCGCGTAGTCGGCGTACTGCACCGGCAGCGGAGCCCATTGCGGCACATCGCCGTTCACGCGCGCCAGGTAGGCGGCCATGATGTCGCGCGCCATCGGGCCCATGGAGGAGCCGTCGGCGGAGACGTGGTGGACGGTGAAGGCCAGCACGTGCTGGGTGGTCTCGCTGTCGGAGATGTGGAAGAGCTTGACCGCCAGCGGCACCTCGACGGTGACGTCGAAGGTGGTCATGGCGAATTCGATGACCTTGCCGAGGAGTTCGGCCTCGGTCACCTCCTCCGGCACCAGCGTCAGGTCGATCTGCGCGGCGGGCAGGATCACCTGGTGCGGGCCCTCGGCCGACCGCGGGTAGACCGTGCGCATGATCTCGTGGCGGGCGATGACGTCGCCGATGGCCTGCCGCATGGCGTACAGGTCCAGTGCGCCGGTGAAGCGGACGGCCAGCGGAATGTTGTCGACCGCGGAGATGCTGGTGTCGAACTGGTTGAGGAACCAGTAGCGCTGCTGCGCCGGGGACAGCGGCACGTGCGCGGGCCGCTCGGCGGCGACCAGGCGCGGGCGCGCACCGGATCCGGCATTGCGCTCCACCCGGGTGGCCAGCGCCGCCACGGTGGACGCCTCGAACAGGTCGCGCACCGCGAGCTGGGTGTCGAGGGCCGCGCCGAGGCGGGCGGTGACCTGGGTGGCGATCAGCGAGTTGCCGCCGAGTTCGAAGAAGTCGTCGTCGAGGCCGACCCGGCCGACGCCGAGGACGTCGGAGAAGGTGCCCGCCACGATCTCCTCGATCGGGGTGGACGGGGCGCGGAAGACCTTGGCCTCGAACACCGGCGCGGGCAGCTGCTTGCGGTCCAGCTTGCCGGAGGCGTTGAGCGGGAAGGCGTCCAGCACCACGTAGGCGGTCGGCACCATGTAGCCGGGCAGGCCGTCCTGCAGTTCGGTGCGCACGGCCTCGAGGTCGACGGTGTGGCCCACGGTCGGGACCAGGTAGCCGACCAGCTGCTCGCCGAGGCGCTCGTCGGAGCGGACCACGACCACCGACTGGGCGATGGCGTCGATGGCGGTGAGCGCGGCTTCGATCTCGCCGAGCTCGATGCGCAGACCGCGCAGCTTGACCTGGAAGTCGGTGCGGCCCAGGTATTCCAGCTCGCCGCAGCCGGTCCACTTGACCAGGTCGCCGGTGCGGTACATGCGCTCGCCGTCGTGGAACGGATCGGCGACGAAGCGATCGGCGGTCAGGTCCGGGCGCGCGACATAGCCGCGGGCCAGCTGGACGCCGGACAGGTACAGCTCACCCGCGACACCCGGGGCGACCGGGTGCAGACGCGAATCCAGCACGTAGACACGGGTGTTGAAGACCGGCGCGCCGATCGGCACCGACAGCGTGTCGGTGTCCTCGACCTCGTGGTAGGTGACGTCGACGGCGGCTTCGGTGGGGCCGTACAGGTTGTGCAGGCGGGCGCCGGTGAGTTCGCGCAGCTTCTGCGCGGTCGGCGCGGGCAGCGCCTCACCGGAGGCGAACACCTGGTGCAGCGAGGTGCACTCGGCGGCCTTCTCCTCGGCCACGAACACCGACATCATCGAGGGCACGAAGTGCGCGGTGGTGACACCGGTCTCGATGATGAGCTCGGCCAGGTAGCCCGGGTCGCGGTGGCCGTCCGGCTTGGCGATGACCAGGCTGGCGCCGATCTGCAAGGGCCAGAAGAACTCCCACACCGACACGTCGAAGGTGGCGGGGGTCTTCTGCAGCACCACGTCGTCGTCGAACAGCCCGTATTCGGTCTGCATCCAGACGAGACGGTTGACGATGGCGCTGTGGGTGACGCCCACGCCCTTCGGGCGGCCGGTCGAGCCCGACGTGAAGATCACGTACGCGGTGTTGTCGCCGCGCAGCGGGGCGACGCGATCGGCGTCGGTGATCGGGGCATCGGAGTAGCCGGACACGTCCAGCTCGTCGATCAGCAGTGTGCGCGTGGCGGTTTCGAAGCCGTCACGGACGGTGCTGAGCACGCAGACGGGCTGCGCGATGTCGAGCACGTACTGGTTGCGCTCGGCCGGGTGGTCCGGGTCCAGCGGCACGTACGCGCCACCGGCGAGGGTGACCGCGTACATGCCGACCAGCAGCTCGAAGGAGCGCCGCATGCCCAGGGCAACATACGAATCCGGGCCGACGCCCTCGGCGATGAGGTGGCGGGCCAGTCGATGCGCGCGGGAAGCGAACTCGCCGTAGGTCAGGCTCTCACCCTCGAACACCAGCGCGGTGAGGTCGGGGGTCTGCTTGGCCTGGGCCTCGAACATGGACGCCAGGGTGACCTCGGCGTCGATCTTCTTGCCGCCCAGCGCGACCCGCTTGACGTCGTACTCGGTGGCGTTCCAGCCGCGCAGCACCTGGCGGCGCTCGGCGGCGTTCAGCAGCTCGATATCGCCGACCAGCGCGGTCGGGGTCGCGACCACGGCCGACAGCATCCGCACCAGGCGCTCGCCGAATCCCTCGACGGTGTCCGCGTCGAAGATGTCGGTGGCGTAGGCGAATTCGGCGAGCATGCCGCTGCCGTCCGCGCGTTCGGTGAGGTTGAGGTGCAGGTCGAACTTGGCGGTGAGCACGTCCAGCGGCACGCCGGCGACTTCCAGGCCGGGCAGCGTGAAGCTGGCCGCGCCGGTGTTCTGGAACGACAGCATGACCTGGAACAGCGGGTGCCGGGCCTGCGAGCGGGCCGGGTTGAGGATCTCCACCAGGCGCTCGAAGGGCAGGTCGGCGTGGCCGAAGGCGGCCAGGTCAGTGTCCTTGGTGCGGGCCAGCAGTTCGGTGAACTTCTCGCCCGAGTCGACGGCCGTGCGCAGCACCAGGGTGTTGACGAACATGCCGATGGCGTCGTCGAGCTCCTGCTCGCCACGACCGGCGACCGCGGTGCCGATGGCGATGTCGTCGCCGTTGGACAGGCGTGCCAGCAGTGCCGCGAAGGCCGCGTGCACGACCATGAACAGCGAGGCCCCGTGCTCGCGGGCCAGGGCGTTGAGCCCGGTCAGCAGCTCGGCGTCGATCGAGAACTCGTGCACCCCACCGGCATTGGAGGCGACGGCCAGGCGCGGGCGGTCCGCGGGCAGGTCGATCTGGTCGGGCAGTCCGGCCAGCGCGTTGCTCCAGTAGGAGACCTGCTGCGCGATCCGGGAGTCGGCGTCGTCCTCGTCGCCGAGGGTCTCGCGCTGCCACAGCGCGAAGTCGGCGTACTGCACCGGCAGCGGCGCCCACTGCGGCGCTTCGCCATTGGCGCGTGAGGCGTAGGCGACCATGACGTCGCGGGCCAGCGGGCGCACCGACCAGCCGTCACCGGAGATGTGGTGGACCACGAAAACCAGGACGTAGGTGGGCTGTTCAGCGTCGGCGACGCGGAACAGAGCCGCGCGCACCGGCGGTGCGACGGTTACGTCGAAGCCGGTCAGCACCAGCTCGGCGACGCGATCACGCAGCTCCGCCTCCGGAACGTCGATCGCGGCGGCGTCCAGGTGGACCTGGTCGGCGGGCAGGATCACCTGCACGCCACGGCCTTCCGCGTTCTCCGGGTAGACGGTGCGCAGCACCTCGTGGCGCTCGAGCACATCGCGGACGGCGGCCAGCAGGGCATCCGTGTCCAGGTCGCCGGTGAGGCGGACGGCCAGCGGGATGTTGTTGACGGCCGAGGCGGTGTCGAAGCGGTTGAGGAACCACATGCGCTGCTGGGCCAGCGACAGCGGAATCTCGTCCGGCCGCTGCTGGGCCACCAGTTCGGCACGCGCACCCGTACCGGCCTGCGCGTCCACGCGGGCGGCGAGGGCGGCCACGGTCGGCGCCTCGAACAGGGTGCGGACCGGGATGCGGGTGTCGAGGGCCGCGCCGAGGCGGGCGGCCACCTGGGTGGCGACCAGCGAGTTGCCGCCCAGGGCGAAGAAGTCGTCGTCCAGGCCGACCGGGTGCTCGAGGCCGAGGACCTCGGTGAAGACGGCCGCGACGGTCTGCTCGGCCGAGGACACCGGGGCGCGGAATTCCCGCGTCTCGAAGGTCGGCGCGGGCAGCGCCTTGCGGTCCAACTTGCCGGAGGTGTTGAGCGGGAAGGCTTCCAGCTCCACCAGCGCGGCCGGGACCATGTAGGACGGCAGTCGGTCGGCCAGGTGCGCCCGCAGCGCCTCCTGGTCGATCGGGCCGGCGGCGGGCACCACGTAGGCGGCCAGCATGTCGCCGGTGTGCTCGGCGGTGTGCAGGACGACCACGGACTGGCTGACCGACGGGTGCGCGGTGAGCGCGGCCTCGATCTCGCCGAGTTCGATGCGCTGGCCGCGGAACTTCACCTGGAAGTCGGTGCGGCCCAGGTAGACCAGTTCGGCGGTGTCGCCGCTGTCGTCCCAGCGCACGAGGTCACCGGTGCGGTACATGCGCTCACCGGGCGCGTCGAACGGGTTGGCGACGAAGCGGTCCGAGGTGAGGTCCGGGCGCGCGACGTAGCCGCGGGCCAGCTGGACACCGGCCAGGTACAGCTCACCCGCGACACCCGGCGGGGTCGGGTGCAGGCGCGAATCCAGCACGTAGACACGGCTGTTCCACTCGGGGCGGCCGATCGGCATGACGATGCGGTCGACCTCACCGGTGACGTCGCGGTAGGTGATGGACACCGCGGCCTCGGTGGGTCCGTACAGGTTGTGCAGCTCGGCTGCGCTCACCTCGCCGAAGGCGCGCACGGTCTCGGCGGGCAGGGCCTCACCGATCACGTACACCTGGCGAAGCGTCCGCAGCGCGCTGCGCAGCCGCTCCGGATCACCCTGCGCGGCAAACACACTCAGCATCGACGGCACGAAGTCGGTGACCGTGACGCCGCGCTGCTCGATGAGGTCGGTCAGGTACGCGGGATCGCGATGCCCGTCCGGGGTGGCCAGCAGCAGCTCCGCGCCGACGCGCAGCGGCATGAAGTAGCCCCACAGCGACACGTCGAAGGTGCTGGGCGTCTTCTGCAGGTAGATGTCCTCGGCCGTCAGCTGGTACTCCGCCTGCATCCAGTCGACCTGGTTGACGATGGCGGCGTGGGAGACGCTGACGCCCTTGGGCTTTCCGGTCGAGCCGGAGGTGAAGATGACGTACGCCGGGTGCTGCGGGTGCAGCGGAGCCACGCGGTCGGCATCCACGATCGGATCGGCCGAGTACTCCGACAGGTCGATGGTGTCGACCTCGAGAATCGAGTAGCCCTCGGCCTCGAAACGCGAGCTCGAGGTGGTCAGCACGCACACCGGGTTCGCCGTATCGAGCACGTGGCCGATGCGCTCGGCGGGCTGGTCCGGATCCACCGGCACGTACGCGCCACCGGCGGTGACCACCGCGTAGGCGGCGGCCACGAAGTCGATGGAACGCCGGATGTGCAGGGCGACCAGGGATTCCGGGCCGACGCCCGCCTCGATGAGGCGACGCGCCAGCTTGTTCACGCGGGCGGCGAACTCGCCGTAGGACAGACTCGTCCCCTCGAAGCTGACCGCGGTCGCGTCCGGGGTGGCCGCGGCCTGGGCCTCGAACTGCGCGACCAGGGTTTCGGTGGGCTCGTAGTCCACCGTGGTCTGGTTCCAGTCGAGCAGCACGCGGGAACGCTCGCCCGAAACCAGCATCCCGAGATCGCCGACGGCCCGATCCGGCTGCGCGGCAATGGCCTTCAGCAGCAGGTTGAACCGCTCGGCGAAGCGCGCCATGGTGGCCGCGTCGAACAGGTCGGTGGCGTAGATCAGCTCGGCGGTCATGCCGGACAGGGCGGGACCGTGGCCGTTGCCGGACACATCACTCGCGCCCTGCTGCTCGGTCAGGACCAACTGGAGGTCGAACTTGGCCGTGTCGAGCGGCAGATCGACACCGCTGACGGTCAGGCCCGGCAGTTCCAGTTCGGTGACGCCGGTGTTCTGGAACGACAGCATGACCTGGAACAGCGGGTGCCGCGCCTGCGAGCGGGCCGGGTTGAGGATCTCCACCAGGCGCTCGAAGGGCAGGTCGGCGCGGCCGAAGGCCTGGATGTCGGTGGCGCGCACCGTTTCCAGGAGTTCGGTGAAGCCCTGGCCGCCGTCCACCTCGGTGCGCAGCACCAGGGTGTTGACGAACATGCCGATCAGGTCGTCGAGGGCGCGCTCGCCACGGCCCGCGATGGCGGTGCCGATGGCGATGTCCCGCTCACCCGACAGGCGCGAGAGCAGCACGGCCAGCGCCGAGTGCATAACCATGAACAGCGTCGCGCCGCGGGTGCGGGCGAGTTCGGCCAGGGCGGCGTGGGTTTCGGCGTCCACCTCGAAGAGGTGGGTGGCGCCGCGGCCCGAGGCGACGGCCGGACGCGGCCGGTCCGAGGGCAGGTCGAGCTGGTCGGGTAGCCCGGCCAGCGCGTCGCGCCAGTACGAGATCTGCTGGGCGATCACCGATTCCGGGTCGTTCTCGTCGCCGAGCACCTCGCGCTGCCACAGCGCGAAGTCGGCGTACTGGATCTCCAGCGGCTGCCATTCGGGTTCGCCGCCGGCCACGCGCGCGCCGTAGGCGGTCATGATGTCCCGGGTCAGCGGGCCCATGGAGAAGCCGTCGGCGGAGATGTGGTGCACCACCAGGGCCAGCACGTGCTCGGTCGGGCTGACCTCGAACAGGCTGGCGCGGAACGGCACATCGACGGTGACGTCGAAGCCCCGCAGCACCAGCGCCGAGAGCGCCTGCGGCAGTTCGGCTTCGGTGACCTCGACCGGGGTCAGGTCCGGAATGACCTGGCCGGTCGGCACGATCTCCTGGAACGCCTGGCCGTCGATCTCCGGGAACCGGGTGCGCAGCGACTCGTGGCGGGCCAGCACGTCGGCCACGGCGATCTGCAGGGCCTGGCGGTCCACCAGACCCGACAGGCGCACGGCCGCCGGAATGTTCTCGGTGGCCGATTCGGGATCGAACCGGTTGAGGAACCACATGCGCTGCTGGGCCAGCGACAGCGGCAGCCGCTCGGGCCGCTCCTGCGCGACCAGCGGCTGGCGAGTCCCTGCGCCGGAATGGGTTTCGGCCTTGGCGGCCAGCGCGGCCACGGTGGAGGACTCGAAGATCTCGCGGACGCCCAGGTGGGTGTCCAGCGCGGCGGACAGGCGCGCCGCCACCTGGGTGGCGATGAGCGAGTTGCCGCCGAGCGCGAAGAAGTCGTCGTCCAGGCCGACCCGCTCCAGGCCGAGGATCTCGGCGAACACACCGGCGACGATCTGCTCGACCGGGGTGACGGGGGCGCGGAAGACCGCGGCCTCGAACACCGGCGCGGGCAGCGCCTTGCGGTCCAGCTTGCCGGAGGCGTTGAGCGGGAACTCGTCCAGCACCATCAGGATCGACGGCACCATGTACGCGGGCAGGCTCTCGCCGATCTCGGCGCGCACGGCCTCGACGTCGACGGTCCGGCCCGGTGCGGGGATGACGTAGCCGACCAGCTGGTCACCGGCGTGCGGGTCATTGCGGACCACGACCACCGACTGCGCGACGGAATCCAGTGCGGTGAGCGCGGATTCGATCTCGCCGAGCTCGATGCGCAGACCGCGCAGCTTGACCTGGAAGTCGGTGCGGCCGATGTACTCCAGCTCGCCGTCCGCGGTCCAGGTGACGAGGTCACCGGTGCGGTACATGCGCTCGCCGTCGGCGAACGGGTTGGCCACGAAGCGATCCGAGCTCAGGTCCGGTCGCGCGACGTAGCCGCGCGCCAGCTGGGTGCCCGCCAGGTACAGCTCGCCCGCGACGCCGACCGGCACCGGCCGCAGTCGCGAATCCAGCACGTACACCTGGGTGTTGAAGACCGGGCGGCCGATCGGCACCGAGTCCACGTCGGCGTCGACGACCTCGTGGTAGGTGACGTCGACCGCGGCTTCGGTCGGGCCGTACAGGTTGTGCAGCTCGGTGCCGGTCAGCTCGCGCAGCTTGTGCGAGGGCTTGGGCGAGAGCGCCTCACCGGAGGCGAAGACCATGCGCAGGCTGGTGCAGCGCGCCGCGGCCTCCTCGGCGACGAACACGGCCAGCATGGACGGCACGAAGTGGGTGACCGTGACGCCTTCGCGGGCAATGAGATCGGCGAGGTAGGCCGGATCGCGGTGGCCGTCCGGCTTGGCGACGACCAGCTTGGCGCCGATCTGCAGCGGCCAGAAGAACTCCCAGACCGACACGTCGAAGGTGGCCGGGGTCTTCTGCAGCACCACGTCATCGGCGGTCAGACCGTACTCGGCCTGCATCCAGATGAGACGGTTGACGATCGCCGAGTGCGGCACGGCCACACCCTTCGGGCGGCCGGTCGAACCGGAGGTGAAGATCACGTACGCGACGTTCGAATCCCGCAGCGGCGCACGGCGATCCGCATCGGTCAGCGGGGCCGCCGAGTAGCTCGACAGGTCCAGCAGGTCGATGCGCACCTGCGCGGTGTTGATCGGCAGATCCTCACCGGAGGTCAGCACGGTCACCGGGTCGGCGGTCTCGAGAATGTACTCGGTGCGCTCGGCCGGGTGATCCGGGTCCAGCGGCACGTACGCGGCGCCGGTGGCGGCGACGGCGTACATGCCCACAACCAGATCGAGGGAGCGCCGCATACCCAGCGCCACAAACGATTCCGCGCCGACGCCGCGCTCGATGAGCCAGCGCGCCAGGCGGTGCACCCGCTCGCCGAACTCGGCGTAGGACAGACTCGTCCCCTCGAAGCTGACCGCGGTCGCGTCGGGCGTCCGCGCGGCCTGGGCCTCGAACATCGCGACCAGCGTCGCGGCGGCGGTGCCGGTCTCGTCGGCGGCAGTGCGGTCGGCCAGCACCGGCTCCAGCTCGAATCCGGTCCGGTTCCACGCGGTCACGACCTGCTCGCGCTCGGCGGCATCGACGAGTTCGATATCGCCGACGGCCGCGGCCGGTTCGGTGGTGATGGCGGTCAGCACGCGCACCAGGCGATCGGCGATGCGATGGACGGTGTCCTCGTCGAACAGGTCGCGCAGGTAACCCGCGCGGATGCGCAGGCGGGTGTCGAGCTGGGCGATGAGGGTCAGGGGGTAGTGCGTCGCGTCGGCGGCGTCCAGGCCGGTGACGGCCATGCCGTCGATATCGGCGGCCTGGGACCGGATGCCTTCGGCGTCAACGGGATACGACTCGAACACCACCAGGGTGTCGAAGAGTCCGCCGATGCCCGCGGCCGACTGGATGTCGGCCAGGCCCACGTAGTGGTGGTCGAGCAGGTCGGCCTGCTCGCCCTGGGTGCGGGTGAGCAGCGAGCGCGCCGACTCGGCCGGATCGAAGGCGACCCGCACCGGGACGGTGTTGATGAACAGACCCACCATGGACTCGACACCGGACAGCTGCGCCGGGCGACCGGAAACGGTGGTGCCGAACAGCACATCGTCGCGGCTCGTGAGGCGGCCCAGCAGCAGACCCCACGCCACCTGGAGCACGGTGTTCGGCGTGACGCCGAGCTCGGCGGCCAGGGCGGTCAGGCGCGCGGTGGCGGCCTCGTCCAGGTCGAAGAAGTACTCGCCGGACAGCGCCGTGATCTCGTGGCTGGGGTCCGGGCGGGTCAGCAGGGTCGGCTCGGAGACGCCGCTCAGCGACCGCTGCCAGGCGGCCAGCGAGGCCGAACGATCCTGCGCGGCAACCCATTCCAGGAAGTAGCGGTAGGACCGCACCGGCGGCAGCACCGCGGTGTCGGAGTGCGTGGCGTAGAGCACCAGCAGGTCCTGCATGAGCAGCGGCATGGACCAGCCGTCGAGCAGGATGTGGTGATTGGCCACGGCCAGGCGGTAGGCGGCCGGACCGGTGCGCACCAGCGTGAAGCGGATGAGCGGCGGCTCGGTCAGATCGAAGCGCTGGATCCGGTCGGCCGCGATGATCTCCGCGGCGCGGGCCTCGGCATCGGCGGCATCGCTGAGGTCGTGGTTGGCCCACGCCACCCGCACACCGTCGAGAACCACCTGCACCGGAACACCGGACGCGTCGTTCACGTATGCCGTGCGCAGGATCTCGTGCCGCTCGAGCAGCGCCTGCGCGGCCGACCGCAGCCGGTCCGCGTCGACGCGACCCTCGAGGGTGAGCACCGCCTGCGCGGTGTACACGTCCACGGAGGTGGCGGCCAGTTGCGCGTGGAAGAGCAGACCGGCCTGCAGCGCGGACAGCGGCCACACCTGGCTCAGCTGCCCGTACTGCTGCTCCCAGCCGTCGATATCGTGCTGGGTGACGCGGACGAGGCCGAAGTCGGACGGCGTGTGGCCGCCCGCCTGCGCCGATTCCGCGTGCCGCGCAACGGCTTCCAGCGCACTGGTCCACAGCGCGGCGAATTCCGCGATCTCCTCGGCCCCGAGCAGCGTGCTCGGGTAGCCGATGTTCGTGATGAGCTTCTCGCCGACCACGATCGCGTTGATGTCGATCGGGGCCATGGCGGGCATGTCGGCGTCGTAGGCGCCGGCCAGATCCGCCAGCTCGGGCGCCGGAATCCAGCCGAAGCCGCGCAGCGCCTCGGGCACATCGCCGTCGCCGACCCGGCCCAGATAGTTGAAGCTGACCTGACCCGGCGTCTGCTTGGGCAGCTGCGCGGCGGTGTCGGAGTTCATGTAGCGCAGCAGGCCATAGCCGATGCCCTTGTCGGGCACCGAAAGCAGCTGCTCCTTGACGGCCTTGATGGCCCGGCCCATGGCGGGTCCGCCGGTGAGCGCGGCGTCCACGTCGAGACCGGTCAGGTCGAAGCGCACCGGGAAGATGGCGGTGAACCAGCCGACCGTGCGCGACAGATCCGCGCCCGGCACGACCTCTTCCTCGCGGCCGTGGCCCTCCAGGCGGATGAGGGCAGACTTCTCCCCCAGTCCCTTGGCGGCGCGGAACTTGGCCACCGCCAACGCGAGTGCGGTCAGCAGGCCGTCGTTGACGCCGCCGTGGAACAGCGCGGGCACGGTGGTCAGCAGGGCCTTGGTGGCCTCGGCCGACAGCTCGACGCGGTGCTTGGCGACGGTGGCGGTGACGTCCACGGCCGGATCCATGGCGCGCTCGGTGAGCAGCGGATCCGGGCCCTCGACGACATTGCGCCAGAAGTCGAGCTCGGCGACCCGCTCCTCGGTGGCGGCCTCCCGCTCGAGGGCGTGCGCCCAGGTGCGCATGGAAGTCGCCGGGGCGACCAGCTCGGGGGTTTGTCCGGCGGAGATCTGGCCCCACGCGGTCACGAAGTCCGGCACCAGGATTCGCCAGGTGACACCGTCGACCACCAGGTGGTGGGCGGCGACGACGAGGCGTCCGGCACGGGAGTTGTCCGAGGGCTCGAGCCACACGAACCGGATCACAACACCCGCGGCCGGATCCAGCTTGTCGAGCGTGGCATCCAGTGCGGCGGTGGCGATCTCGAGCAGCTGCTCGTCGGTGGCGCTCGCATCGAACTCGGTGCGGTCGATGAGCGCATCGGCGTCCACGGTTCCGGGAGCGCCGGTTTCGACGATCCAGTCGGCGTCCGGCACCCGGCGCAGGCGCGCCCGCAGCATGTCGTGGCGGTCGATTACCGCGCCGACGGTGGCGGCGATGCCCGCGCGATCGATGCCGATCGGCAGTTCGAGCGCCATGGTCTGGTTGAACCGGCCGAACTCGCCCGGCCGTCCCGCCATGAAGCGCACCACCGGCGTCAGCGGCATGACACCCACGCCACCGCCCGGCAGCTCGGTCAGCTGCGGGGCCGAATCGCCCTGGGCGTCGGCGATTTCCGCGACAGCGGCAAGACCGGAGACCGTGCGCTGCTCGAACACGTCGCGCGGCGAGAACACCACGCCGCGTGCCTTGGCCCGCGACACCAGCTGGATGGAGACGATGGAGTCGCCGCCGAGCGCGAAGAACGAGTCGTCGATACCGACCCGCTCCAGGCCCAGCACCTCGGCGAACACCTCGGCGATGGTCTGCTCGAGCGCATTGCGCGCGGCCCGGAAGACCACCTCGGTGGCGAAGACCGGCTCGGGCAGGGCGCGGCGGTCCAGCTTGCCGACCGGGGTCAGCGGCACCCGGTCGATGACCATCACGGAGGACGGCACCATGTAGGCGGGCAGTCGGCCCTCGACGTGCGCGGTCACGGCCGCCACATCGATCGAATGACCCGGCGTGGCAACGACGTACGACACCAGTGCGGTCGCGCCCGCGGCGTTCTTGTGGCCCACGGTGACCGCGAAGTCGACGCTCTCGTGCGAGGCCAGCGCGGCGTCGATCTCGCCCAGCTCGATGCGGAAACCGCGCACCTTGACCTGGAAGTCGGAGCGGCCGACGTATTCGACCAGGCCGTCCGCGGTCCAGCGCACCACGTCGCCGGTGCGGTACATGCGCGCGCCGTCCACATACGGGTTGGCGACGAACCGCTCGGCGGTCAGGCCCGGCCGCGCGTGGTAGCCGCGCGCCAGCTGGATGCCCGACAGGTACAGCTCACCCGCGACGCCCACCGGAACGGGCCGCAGACGGTTGTCCAGGATCAGCGACTGCATGCCCCGGATGGCCCCGCCGATGGTGACCAGGTCGCCCGGCACCAGCGCGTCGCTGATGTTGGTCATGATGGTGGTCTCGGTCGGGCCGTAGCCGTTGTGGAAGGCACGAATCGTGCCGTCCGCCAACGGAACCGCCCACTTCTCGACCAGATCGGCCGGAACGGCTTCACCACCGGCGACCAGTACGCGCAGCGAGTCCAGGCCCGCCGGTCCGAAGGTGGACAGCGCGGCCGGGGTGATGAACGCGTGGGTGGCGCGCTCGGCGCGGATCAGCTCGGAGAGCTCCTCGCCGCCGTAGGTGCCCGGCGGGACGACCACCAGGGTGCCGCCCTTGCCGATGGCGAGCAGGAATTCCAGCATGGACGCGTCGAACGACGGCGATGCGAAATGCAGTGCGCGCGAATCGGAGTCCAGCGCGTAGCGCTCGGCCTGCTCGACGGTGAAGTTGGCCAGACCGGCGTGGCTGACCACGACGCCCTTGGGGACGCCGGTGGAGCCGGAGGTGTAGATGACGTAGGCCGGGTGCTCCGGACGCAGCGGGCGCACCCGCTCGGCATCGGCGATCGCGGTGTCCGCGAACGCATTCAGCTCCAACTCGTCGAGAACGAGCCATTCGACCGAGTCCGGCATGTCCGCGCGCACCGAGGCCACGGTGAGGCCGACCGGCGAACCGGAGTCGGTGACCATGTGGGCGATGCGGTCGGCCGGGTAGCTCGGGTCCACCGGCACGAAGGCCGCACCGGTCTTGGACACCGCCCATTCGGCGAAGTACGACTGATCCGACCGCGGGACGGCGACGGCGACCAGATCCTCGGTGCCGATGCCGCGCTCGATGAGCAAGCGCGCCAGGCGGTTCGAGCGGGAGTCGAGTTCGCCGTAGGACAGACTCGTCCCCTGGAACACGACGGCCGGGGCGTCGGGGTTGATGGCGACGGCGTCGGCGATGAGCTCCGGCAGGGTGCGCGCCGGGACGGCGGGCAGACCGAAGCGAGCCACCAGATCGGCGCGCTCGTCCTGATCCAGAATGTCGATCGCGCCGACACCGATCTCCGGGTTGGCGGCGATGGCCTCGAGCACGCGCAGCCAGCGCTGCGCGAATCCGGCCGCGGTGGCCTCGTCGAACAGATCGGTGGCGTAGGTCAGGGCCAGCAGCATCCCGGAGTTGTTCTCCGACAAGGTGAACTGCAGGTCGAAGCGCGAGATGTTCTCGTCGAGATCCAGCGTCGAGACAGTCAGCCCCGGCAGTTCCAGGCTGGCGCGGTCCAGGTTCTGGAACGCCAGCATGACCTGGAACAGCGGGTTGCGGGCCTGCGAGCGCTCGGGCGCGAGCAGTTCCACCAGCCGCTCGAACGGCACGTCGGCATTGCCGAAGGCGTCGAGGTCGGTATGGCGCACGCGATCCAGCAGATCGGTGAACGATTCGGCCGGGTCGATGCCGGTGCGCAGCACCAGCGTGTTGACGAACATGCCGACCAGGTCGTCGAGCGCGGCCTCACCGCGACCGGCGACCGGGGTGCCGACGGCGATATCGTCGCCGCCGGACAGGCGGGCCAGCAGCACCGCGAGGGCGCTGTGCATGACCATGAACAGCGACGAACCACGCTGGCGGGCAACGTCTTCCAGCTTGCCGATCAGCTCGGGCGACAGCGTCCGCTGCAGCGTCGCGCCGCGGTGCGAGGCGATGGCCGGGCGCGGGCGGTCGGTCGGCAGCGCCAGCTCGTCGGGCACGCCGCCGAGCACGCGCTGCCAGTAGGCGACCTGGCGGGCCATGATCGAGGACGAATCCTCTTCCGAGCCCAGCACTTCGCGCTGCCAGAGCGCGAAGTCGGCGTACTGCACGGACAGCGGGGCCCAGCCGGGCACCGCGCCCTGGGTGCGGGCGGTGTAGGCGACCATGACGTCGCGGGCCAGCGGCGACATGGAGAAGCCGTCACCGGCGATGTGGTGCACGACCACCATGAGCACGTGCTCGGCGGCCTCTTCGGCGCCCACGCGGAAGAGTCGGGCGCGCAGCGGAACCTGTTCCGCGACATTGAAGCCCAGGGTGGCGAAGGCCGTGACGGTAGCGGTCAGATCCTCGGCCGCGACCGCGACCGGCCGCAGATCCAGGGCGATCTCCTCGGCCGGGACGACCAGCTGCATCGGCGTGCCGCCGTGCTCCGGGTACCGGGTGCGCAGCGACTCGTGGCGGCGGACCACGTCCGCGACCGCGAGTTCCAGTGCGGCGGTGTCGAGTTCGCCGGTCAGACGGATGGCCAGCGGCAGGTTGTAGGCCGCCGACGAGGTGTCGTACTGGTTCAGGAACCACATGCGCTGCTGCGCGAACGACAGCGGCACCAGCTCACCCGGAGCCTGCGTGCGGGCCACCAGCTTGGCGCGGGAAGCACCGTCGGCGTGCGATTCGATGCGGGCCGCGAGGGCCTCGACCGTGGTGGCCTCGAACAGGGTGCGCACCGCGACCGTGGTGTCCAGGGCCGAGCCGATGCGCGAGACCACGCGGGTCGCGATGAGCGAGTTGCCGCCCAGGTCGAAGAAGTCGTCGTCCAGGCCGACCCGCGGCAGGTCGAGGACCTCGGCGAAGACCGCGGCGACGGTCTCCTGCACCGGGGTCTCCGGAGCGCGGAATGCCCGCGCCTGCACGGCCGGGGCCGGGAGCGCGCGGCGGTCCAGCTTGCCGTTGACGGTCAGCGGAATCCGGTCCAGCACCACGATGGCGGACGGGACCATGTAGGACGGCAGCAGCTCGGCCGCGCCGTCGCGCACGGCGTCCACTGCGGGCGCGACGCCCTCGGCGGGCACCACGTAGGCCACGATGCGCTGATCGCCCGGCTGGTCCTCGCGCACGATGACCGCGGCCTGCGCGACACCGGCCTGCGCGAGCACGGCGGATTCGATCTCGCCGAGCTCGATGCGGAAGCCGCGCACCTTGACCTGATCGTCGGCGCGGCCCAGGTATTCGAGCTCGCCGCGGCGGTTCCAGCGCGCCACGTCACCGGACCGGTACAGGCGCTCGCCCGGCGTGCCGAACGGGCTGGCCACGAAGCGCGCCGCCGACAGGTCGGGGCGGCCCAGGTAGCCGCGCGCCAATTGCGGTCCGGCCACGTACATTTCGCCCGCGACGCCCACCGGCACCGGGTGCAGGCGGTCATCGAGGACATACACGCGCAGACCCGCGATGGCCCGGCCCACGATGGAACCGGTTGCGGCGGCAATGGTCTCGGCATCGAGGACCCGCACCGACACGTGCACGGTGGTCTCGGTGATGCCGTACATGTTCACCAGGTACGGCGACGAATCACCGTGGCGGGCAACCCAATCCGACAGACGGCGCAGCTCGAGCGCCTCACCGCCGAAGATCACGTAGCGCAGGGCCAGCGCCTGCTGGTCACCGGCGATGCGGTCGGCCTCGGCCAGCTGGTAGAACGCCGACGGGGTCTGGTTGAGCACCGTGACCTGTTCGCGGCGCAGCAGTTCCAGGAACTGCTCGGGCGAGCGGGAGACGTAGTAGTCGACCACGACCAGCTTGCCGCCGTAGAGCAGCGGGCCCCACAGCTCCCACACCGAGAAGTCGAAGGCGTAGGAGTGGAACAGCGTCCACACGTCCTCGGGCCCGAAGCCGAACTCGCGATCGGTATTGGCCATGAGCCGCACCACGTTCCGGTGCGCCACGGCCACGCCCTTGGGGCGGCCGGTGGAGCCGGAGGTGTAGATGACGTAGGCGACGTGGTCCGGGCGCAGCGCGGCGAGGCGGTCGGCATCGGTGACGGGCGCGTCGGCCGCGTCCTCGATATCGCCCGCCTCCAGCGAGAAGCCGTCCAGCAGCACGGTGTTCAGCCCCGCGGGCAGCTCGACCTGCACGGTCGAGTCGGTGACCACGCTGGTGGGCTTGGCGTCCGAGAGCACGTAGGCGATGCGATCGGCCGGATAGGTCGGATCGATCGGCACGTAGCCCGCACCGGTCTTGATCACGGCCAGCAGCGCCACCACCAGATCGGCCGAACGCGGCAGCAGCACCGCGACCAGCGATTCCGGTCCCGCGCCCTCGCCGATCAGCCTGCGCGCCAGCACATTCGCGCGCCGGTCGAGCTCGTTGTAGGTGAGCTCCTCGTCGCCGAAGCGCACGGCGACGCGGTCGGCGTTCGCGGCCACGGCGGCGTCGAACAGGCTGGACAGGGTCGAGGCGGTGGCCCCGACATCCTCGCCCGCGGAGACCCAGTTCTCGGCCACATCGTGGCGCTCGGCCTCACCGAGCAGGTCGATATCGCCGATGAGCGCGGCCGGGTCCTCGGCGACCGCGCGCAGCACGCGCACCAGGCGGTCGGCGAAGGAGGCGACGGTCTCGGCGTCGAACAGATCGGTGGCGTAGTTCCAGGACAGGCCCAGCGAGCCGTCGGCGCGCTCGCTCACGGTGAGCTGCACGTCGAACTTGGCGGTGCCCGCGTCGAATTCGACGACCTCGAGCTCCAGGCCCGGCAGCTCGACGGTCTGCGCGTCCTTGGCGCTGGCGGCCTCGAAGGTCAGCGCCACCTGGAACAGCGGGTGATGCGCCTGCGAGCGCACCGGGCTGAGCACGTCCACCAGCCGCTCGAACGGCACGTCGGCGTGCGCGAAGGCGGCCAGGTCGGTGCGGCGCACCTGCGCGAGCAGGTCGCGGAACGCGGCGTCCGGGCGAACCTCGCTGCGCAGCACCAGGGTGTTGACGAACATGCCGACCAGGTCGTCGACCGCCCGCTCGCCGCGGCCGGCGATCGGGGTGCCGATGGCGATATCGGTGGCGCGCGACAGGCGCGCTGCCCAGGCCGCCACGGCGGCGTGGACCAGCATGAACAGGGTGACGTCGTGCTCGCGGGCCACGCTCGTCAGGGCGCGGTGCAGCTCGGCGTCGATCGAGAAGTCGTAGATGCCACCGGCATTGGTGGCGACCTCCGGCCGCGGCCGATCGGCGGGCAGCTCGATCTGCTCGGGCAGGTCGGCCAGCTGGTTGGTCCAGTAGGCGATCTGCGCGGCGGCCACCGACTCGGGATCGGTTTCCGCGCCGAGGATCTCGCGCTGCCACAGCGTGTAATCGGCGTACTGCACCGGCAGCGGCGCCCAGGCCGGGGCCTCGCCGTTCGCGCGGGACAGGTACGCGCCCACCACATCCCGCAGCAGCGGCCGCAGCGAGGCGCCGTCGGCGCTGATGTGGTGCAGCACCAGCACGACCACGTGCTCGGTCTCGCTCAGGCTGAGCACGGTGGCGCGGAACGGCAGCTCGCGGGTGACGTCGAAGTGGACGCTGGCGAGCTGCACGATGCGCGAGGTCAGTTCGGCCTCGGTGACCGTCTGGGCGGCTACCTCGAACTCGACCTCCGATAGCGGCAGAATGCGCTGGTAGCCATCGCCTTCGACCTCGGGATAGATGGTCCGCAGCGATTCGTGGCGGGCCAGCACATCGCCGATGGCGGCGGTGAAGGCGTCCAGATCCACCGCGCCGGTGAGCTTCAGCGCCACCGGGATGTTGTTGACCGCGGTGCGGTTGTCGAAGCGGTTCAGGAACCACATGCGCTGCTGCGCGAGCGACAGCGGCACCAGCTCCGGGCGCTCCTGGGCGACCAGGGCGGCGCGCGCCCCGGTGCCGACGCGCGATTCCAGCTGCGCGGCAAGCGAAGCCACCGTGGTGGCCTCGAACAGCGTGCGCAGCGGGATGTCGGCGTCCAGCGCGGCCGACAGGCGCGCGATCACCTGGGTGGCGATCAGCGAGTTGCCGCCGAGCTCGAAGAAGTCGTCGTCCAGGCCGACCCGGTCCAGGCCGAGCACATCGGCGATGGTGCCGGCCACGGTCTGCTGCACCGGGGTCTCCGGCGCGCGGAAGGCGCGCACGGCGAAGGTCGGCGCGGGCAGCTGCTTGCGGTCCAGCTTGCCGGAGGCGTTGAGCGGGAAGGCGTCGAGCACCATGAACGCGGCCGGGACCATGTAGGCCGGAAGCTGTTCGGCGACAGAGTCCTTCACGACATCCACGTCGAGATGGCCGTCGGCGGCGATCAGGTAGGCGACCAGCTGATCGCCGGTGCGCTCGTCGTGGCGGACCACGACCACCGACTGGGCAACCGACGGCAGCGCGACCAGCGCCGACTCGATCTCGCCCAGCTCGATGCGCAGACCGCGCAGCTTCACCTGGAAGTCGGTGCGACCCAGGTACTCCAGCTCGCCGTTGCCGGTCCAGGTGACGAGGTCACCCGTGCGGTACATGCGCTTGCCGTCACCGAACGGGTTGGCCACGAAGCGATCCGCGGTCAGATCGGGGCGGGCGACATACCCGGTGGCGAGCTGATCGCCCGCCAGGTAGAGCTCACCCGCGACACCCACCGGAACCGGCTTCAGACGCGAATCCAGCACGTACACCTGGGTGTTGAAGACCGGCGCACCGATCGGCACCGAGGTGAGGTCGGCATCGGTGACCTCGTGGAAGGTCACGTCGACCGCGGCCTCGGTCGGGCCGTACAGGTTGTGCAGGCGGGCGCCGGTCAGTTCGCGCAGCTTCTGCGCGGTCGGCGCGGGCAGACCCTCACCGGAAGCGAAAACATTGGTGAGGCTGACGCATTCGGCCGCCGTGGGCTCGGCCACGAAGACCGCCAGCATGGACGGCACGAAGTGGGTGACCGTGACGCCCTCGCGCACGATGATCTCGGCCAGGTAGGCCGGATCGCGGTGGCCGTCCGGCTTGGCGACCACCAGGCGCGCGCCGACCTGCAAGGGCCAGAAGAACTCCCACACCGACACGTCGAAGGTCGCGGGGGTCTTCTGCAGCACCACGTCGTAGGCGGCCAGCCCGTACTGGGCGTGCATCCACACCAGGCGGTTCACGATGGCGGCGTGCGAGACCGCGACGCCCTTGGGGCGGCCGGTCGAACCCGACGTGAAGATCACGTACGCGGTGTTCTCCGGACGCAGCGGTGCGATGCGCTCGGCATCGGTGACCGGGGTGTCGGCGAACGCGTCGAGATCCAGCTCGTCGATCCGGACCTGGCGCGCCTCGAGGCCTTCCAGGTCGTCACCGGAGGTGAGCACGCAGACCGGCCGCGCGGTGTCGAGGATGTACTGGGTGCGCTCGGCCGGATGATCCGGGTCCAGCGGCACGTACGCGCCACCGGCCACGGTGACCGCGTACATGCCCGCGACCAGATCGATGGAGCGGCGCATGCCCAGCGCCACAAACGATTCCGGCCCGACGCCCTCGGCGATCAGCCAGCGCGCGAGCTTGCGGACGCGCGCCGCGAACTCGGCGTAGGACAGACTTGTCCCCTCGAAGGTGACGGCGGTCGCTTCGGGAGTCAGCGCGACCTGCGCCTCGAACAGCGAAACCAGCGTCGCCGCGGCGCCTTCGGTGACCTCCGGCAGCGCGGTGTCGAGCTCGAACGCGGTCTCGTTCCAGCCGAGCAGCAGCTTGCGGCGCTCGCAGTCGCTGAGCAGCTCGACCTCGCCGACCAGCTGGGTCGGATCGGCCGCCACGGCGGTGAGCATGGCGACGAAACGCTGCGCGAAGACATCGGCGTACTGGGCGTCGAAAAGGTCTGTGGTGTAGACGAGTTCGGCATCCATGGCCGAGTCACCGTCCACGACCTCGCTCAAGGTCATCTGCAGGTCGAACTTGGCCGACTGCTGATCGATGGCCAGCTCGGACACGCTCAGACCCGGCAGCTCCAGCGAGGTGCGGCCCAGGTTCTGGAACGACAGCATGACCTGGAACAGCGGGTGCCGCGCCTGCGAGCGCGCCGGGTTGAGCACCTCGACCAGCCGCTCGAACGGCACGTCCGCGTGCGCGAAGGCCTGCAGGTCGCGCTCGCGCACGGTCTTCAGCAGGTCGGTGAAGCTCGCGCCGGTGTCCACCGGCGAACGCAACACCAGGGTGTTGACGAACATGCCGACGAGATCGTCGAGTGCCTGCTCGCCACGACCGGCCACCGGGATACCGATGGCGATGTCATCGGTGCCGCTCAGGCGGGCCAGCAGCGCGGCGAAAGCGCTGTGCACCACCATGAACAGAGTGGTGCCATTGGTCTGCGCCACCCGGTTCAGCCCGGCGATGAGCTCGCCCGGCACCTGGAAGCGGTGGGTGCCCGCGTCGTAGGAGGCGACGGCCGGGCGCGGCTTGGCCGAGAGCCGCAGCTCGTCCGGCAGCCCGGACAGCGTCTCCCGCCAGTAGTCCAGCTGCTCGGTGATGAGCGAGCGCGGATCCTCCTCCGAGCCCAGCGTCTCCCGCTGCCACAGCGCGTAATCCGCGTACTGCACCGGCAGATCGGTCCAGCCCGGGGTCTCGCCGTGGCTGCGCGCGATGTAGGCGGTCATCAGGTCGCGCACCAGCGGGTTCATCGAGAAACCGTCGGCGGCGATGTGGTGGGCCACCAACACCAGCACGTGATCGTCCGCGGCCAGGCGGTAGGCGCGCAGGCGCACCGCGGTCTCGGCGGTTACGTCGAAGCCCTGCGCCGCGAAGGCGTACACCGCGGCGTACAGCTCGCCCTCGGTCACGTCCATGACCTCGAGCTCCGGCACGGCGCGGCCGGTGGGCAGCACCTTCTGGTAGGCGACGCCCTCGTGCGACGGGTAGATGGTGCGCAGCGATTCGTGGCGGGCGATCACATCGGCGATCGCGCCGCGCATGGCGTCGAGATCCAGTGCGCCGGTGAGCCTTACGGCCGCCGGGATGTTGTTGGCGGCCGACTCCGGATCGAACCGGTTGAGGAACCACATGCGCTGCTGCGCCAGCGACAGCGGCGGGTACTCGGGCCGGGTCTGCACCGTGAGCGCCTGGCGCACACCGGTTCCCGCGTGCGATTCCACGCGGGCGGCCAGCGCCGCCACGGTCGGGGCCTCGAAGAGCACGCGCACGCCGATCTCGGCGTTCAGCGCGGCCGACAGTCGGGCCACCACCTGGGTGGCGACCAGCGAGTTGCCGCCCAGCTCGAAGAAGTCGTCGTCCACGCCCACGCGCCCGGTGCCATTCTCCGGTCCGGAGATGCCGAGCAGGTCGGCGAAGATCTGCGCGATGATCTCCTCGATCGGGGTCGAGGGGGCGCGGAAACGCTTGGCCTCGAACACCGGAGCGGGCAGCGCCTTGCGGTCCAGCTTGCCGGAGGCGTTCACCGGGAAGGCATCCAGCACCACGATCGCGGCCGGAACCATGTAGGCGGGCAGGGAACCGCTCAGCGACGCCTTGACGGCATCGATATCGACGACCGAATCCGGCTCGCGGACAACGTAACCGACGAGCTGATCACCGGCGTGCGCGTCGGTGCGGACCACCACGACCGACTGTGCCACCGACGGCTGCGCCAGCAACGCCGCCTCGATCTCACCCAGCTCGATGCGCAGACCGCGCAGCTTCACCTGGAAGTCCGTGCGGCCCAGGTAGTTCAGCTCGCCATCGGCGGTCCAGGAGACGAGGTCACCGGTGCGGTACATGCGCTCGCCGTTGCCGAACGGGTTGGCCACGAACCGATCCGCGGACAGGTCCGGGCGGCTCAGGTAGCCGCGGGCCAGCTGATCGCCCGCGAGATAGAGCTCACCCGCGACACCCGGCGCGACCGGGTTCAGGCGCGAGTCGAGCACGTAGGTCCGGGTGTTCCACACCGGGCGGCCGATCGGCACGAACACGGTGTCGGCGTCCACGACCTCGTGGTAGGTGACGTCGACGGCCGCCTCGGTCGGGCCGTACAGGTTGTGCAGGCGCGCACCGGTCAGCTCGCGCAGCTTCTGCGCGGTCGGCGCGGGCAGCGCCTCACCCGAGGCGAAGACCTGCCGCAAACGCGGTGCGGCAATGGCGGAATCGCCGCTCTCGTTGCCGAGCGTGGCCACGAACACCGACAGCATCGACGGCACGAAGTGCGCGGTCGTGATGCCCGCGTCGGCGATGATCTGCGCCAGGTACACCGGATCGCGATGCCCGTCCGGCTTGGCGACCACCAGCCGCGCACCGGTCTGCAACGGCCAGAAGAACTCCCACACCGACACGTCGAAGGTCGCCGGAGTCTTCTGCAGCACAGCGTCATCGGCGTCGATCGGGTACTCGTGCTGCATCCACAGCAGGCGGTTCACGATCGCGCCGTGCTCGACGGCCACACCCTTGGGGCGGCCGGTCGAACCGGAGGTGAAGATGACGTACGCGGTGTGCTCGGGCCGGATCGCCTGTCCCCGTTCGGCGTCCGTGATCGGTGCGTCGGAGTAGGCGTCCAGGTTGAGGGTGTCGACCTCGAGGACCGGCACATTGCGGCCGGTGACGAAGTCGTCGCGGCTGGTCGTCAGGATGGCGGCGGGGCGCGCGGTGTCGAGCACATAGTCGATGCGCTCGTCCGGCTGGTCGGGGTCCAGCGGCACGTACGCGCCGCCGGCCTCCAGCACGGCGTACATGGCCACGACCAGATCCAGCGAACGCCGGATGGCCAGCGCCACATGCGATTCCGCGCCGACGCCCTGGGCGATGAGCTTGCGGGCCAGCTTGTGCACCCGCGCCGAGAACTCGGCGTAGGACAGACTTGTCCCCTCGAACTCCACGGCGGGCGCATCGGGGCTGGTCAGAGCCTGTGCCTCGAACAGCGAAACCAGTGTGGCCGGTTCGATCTCGTGCGCGGTCTCGTTCCAGTCGCGCAGGACGCGCGCGCCCTCGTCGCCGACGAGCAGGTCGATATCGCCGAGCGGCAGCTCCGGGTTCTCGACCACGGCGGCCAGGATCAGATCCAGTCGCCGCGCGAACGCCTCGATGGTCGGCTCGTCGAAAAGGTCCAGCGCGTAGGAGATCTCGGCGGACATGCCCGCGTTCTCACCGTGGTCGTCCTGGGCCTCCTGCAGGGTCAGCTGCAGGTCGAACTTGGCCAGGCGGGCGTCGTAGTCGATGCCGTTGACCGACAGGCCGGGCAGTTCCAGGCTGGCCTGGCGGGTGTTCTGGAAGGTCAGCATGACCTGGAACAGCGGATGCCGGGCCTGCGAACGCGCCGGGTTGATGACCTCGACCAGGCGCTCGAACGGCACGTCCGCGTGCGCGAAGGCGTGCAGGTCGGCGTCGCGGGAGCGGGCCAGCAGATCGGCGAACGTCTCGGAGCCGTCCACCTCGGTGCGCAGCACCAGGGTGTTGACGAACATGCCGATCAGATCGTCGAGGGCGGCCTCACCGCGGCCGTGCACCGGGGTGCCGATCGCGATATCGGAGGTACCCGACAACCGGGCCAGCAGCACCGCGAGCGCGGAGTGCATGACCATGAACAGCGAGGCATTGTGGCTGCGGCCCAATTCCACCAGCGCCTGCTGGGTTTCGGCGGAGATGGCGAACGGGTAGGTGCCGCCCTGGTAGCTGGCCACCGCCGGACGCGGCCGATCCGAGGGCAGCACCAGCTCGTCGGGCAGATCGGCCAGCGCGTCGGTCCAGTACCGGATCTGCTTGGAGATCAACGACTCCGGGTCGCTCTCCGAACCCAGCACCTCGCGCTGCCACAGCGCGTAGTCGGCGTACTGCACCGGCAGTTCCGCCCAGGCCGGGGCCTCCCACGAGGTGCGGGCGGCGTAGGCGACCATCACGTCGCGGGCCAGCGGGCCCATGGACCAGCCGTCCGCGCTGATGTGGTGGACCACCATGCCGAGGATGTACTCGGACTCGCTGATCTCGAAAAGCGCCGCGTGCAAGGGCACTTCGTCGGTGACGTCGAAGGCCGTGGTGGCCAGCTCGACCAGGTGGTCGATGAGGTTGGCCTCGGTGACCGGCACCGGCGTCAGGTCGGGCACGATCTGCGCGGCGTCCAGGATCTGCTGGACCGGGCCGTGCGCGGTCTCCGGGAAGACGGTGCGCAGCGACTCGTGGCGGTCGATGACGTCGATGACCGCGACCTGCAGGGCCGCGATATCGAGCTCACCGGTCAGCCGGATGGCGACCGGGATGTTGTTCACCGCCGAGGCGGTGTCGAAGCGGTTGAGGAACCACATGCGCTGCTGCGCAAGGGAAAGCGGCACATCTGCGGGACGGTCGCGGGCCACCAGGGCCTTGCGCGCACCCGCGCCGACCTGCGATTCCACGCGGGCGGCCAGCGCGGCGACGGTCGGCGCCTCGAACAGCATGCGCACCGGCACCTTGGTGTCCAGCGCGGTGCCCAGCCGGGCCGCCACCTGGGTGGCGATCAGCGAGTTGCCGCCGAGGGTGAAGAAGTCGTCGTGCGCGCCGACGCGGTGATCGGAACCGAGTTCCAGCACCTCGGCGAAGACCTGGGCGACGATCTCCTCGATGGGGGTCGCGGGCGCCTGGAACTCGCGCACCTCGAAGGCGGGCGCGGGCAGGGCGCGGCGGTCCAGCTTGCCGTTGGGCGTCAGCGGGATCTCGTGCAGCACAACGTAAGCCGACGGCACCATGTAGGCCGGCAGGTTGCGCTGCACACCGGCCTTCACCGCGTCCAGATCGATCACGCCGCTGGCCGGAACCAGGTACGCGACGATCTGGTCGCCGAGCCGGTCGTCCGAGCGCACGATCACCGCGGCCTGGCTGACCTGCGGGCGCGCCAGCACGGCCGCCTCGATCTCGCCGAGCTCGATGCGGAAGCCGCGCACCTTGACCTGGTCGTCGGCGCGGCCGAGGTAGACCAGGTCGCCCTCGGCGCTCCACTTGGCCATATCGCCGGAGCGGTACAGCCGAGCGCCGGACTCGCCGTCGAACGGGCTGGCCACGAAGCGGGCCGCGGACAGGTCCGGGCGGCCCAGGTAGCCGCGCGCCAATTGCTCACCGGCGACATAGATCTCACCGGGCACGCCGACCGGAACGGGACGCAGCCGGGTGTCGAGCAGGTAGACCCGCAGGCCCGGGATGGCCTGGCCGATGAGGCTGCCGTTGGCGGCGGCCACCGCGGCCTTGTCGAGCGCACGGTAGGTGACGTGCACCGTGGTCTCGGTGATGCCGTACATGTTGATCAGGCGCGGCGCGTCGTCCTCGTGCCGCTTGTACCAGTCGTTGAGACGCCGGAGCTCCAGCGCCTCACCGCCGTACACGACATAGCGCAGCGACAGCGGATCCGCGGACTTGCCGGCGATCCGATCCATCTCGGCCAGCTGGTAGAACGCCGACGGGGTCTGGTTGAGCACCGTCACGCGCTCTTCGCGCAGCAGCTCCAGGAACTGCTCGGGCGAGCGCGAGGTGAAGTAGTCGACAACGACCAGGGTGCCGCCGAACAGCAGCGGACCCCACAGCTCCCACACCGAGAAGTCGAACGCGTAGGAGTGGAACATGGTCCACACGTCGTTCTCGTCGAAATGGAACCAGGCATCGGTGTTGTCGAAGAGCCGCACCACGTTTCGGTGCGGGATCAGCACGCCCTTGGGGCGGCCGGTGGAGCCCGAGGTGTAGATGACGTACGCGATATCGGCCGGGCGCAGGGTGCCGCGGCGATCGGCGTCGGTCAGCGGTGACGAATCCAGTTCCGCGACAGCCGGATCGTCCACGGTGAGCACGGGAACCGCTGCGGGCAGCTGCAATTCGTGCCGGGCGGTGGTCACCACGCAGATGGGATCGGCGTCGGAGAGCATGAACGCGATGCGCTCGGCCGGATAGGTCGGGTCGACCGGCAGATAGCCCGCGCCCGCCTTGAGCACCGCCAGCAGTGCCACGACCAGATCGGCCGAGCGCGGCAGGGCCACCGCGACCAGGGTGTCGGGGCGCGCCCCGGCCTCGATCAGGGCGCGCGCCAGCTGATTCGCGCGCTCGTCGAGCTCGCTGTAGGTCAGGCGCTCGCCGTCGAAGACGACGGCGGTGCGGTCGGCGTGCTCGGCCACCGCGGTCTCGAACAGGTCGACCAGGGTGAGCTCGCGGCCGGAATCCGGTCCCGCCGAGATCCATTCGCCGGTGACCAGCGCAAGTTCGGCGTCGTCGAGCAGGTCGATATCGCCGATGACGGCTTCCGGATCGGCGGTGACCGTCTCCAGGATGCGCAGCAGTCGCGTCGTGAAGGACTCGACGGTGGCCTTGTCGAACAGATCGCTCGCGTACTGCGCGACGGCCTCGATGCCGCGCAGATCGCCCTGGGCGCCGCGCTTTTCGGTGAGCGTCCACTGCAGGTCGAACTTGGCGATGTCGACGTCGACCTCGTCGGCGCTGACCGAAAGCCCCGGCAGCTCGACCGCGGCGTGCGACATCTCCTGGAACGACAGCATGACCTGGAACAGCGGGTGCCGCGACTGCGAGCGCGCCGGGTTGAGCACCTCGACCAGTCGCTCGAAGGGCACGTCGGCGTGTGCGAAGGCCGAGAGATCGGATTCCCGTGTGCGGCGCAGGAAGTCGGCGAAGCGCTCGTCGCCGTCCACCTCGGAGCGCAGCACCAGGGTGTTGACGAACATGCCGATCAGATCGTCGAGTGCCTGCTCGCCGCGGCCCGCGATCGGGGTGCCCATCGAGATGTCGGTGGAGCCGCTCAGGCGGGCCAGCAGCACCGCGATCGAGGCGTGCATGACCATGAAGAGGCTGACGCCGTTGGCGCGGGCCAGCTCGACCAGGCGCCGATGCAGATCGGCGTCGATCTCGAAGCGCACCCGATCACCGGCGAAGGTCGGTTCGGCCGGGCGCGGGCGGTCCGAGGGCAGGTCCAGCTGGTCCGGCAGGCCCGCCAAAGTCTCACGCCAGTAGGCGATCTGGCGGGCGGCCATGGATTCGGCATCCGACTCCGAGCCGAGCAGCTCGCGCTGCCAGATGCTGAAGTCCTGGTACTGCACCGGCAGCGGCGTCCAGGCGGGCGCCTGGCCGGACATGCGCGCCAGGTAGGCGGCGGTCATATCGCGCGAGAGCGGGCCGAACGAGAAGCCGTCGGCGGCGATGTGGTGCACGACGAACGCGACGGCCAGATCGACGTCGTCGGGTTCGTCGGCGACGCGGAACACCCGCACGCGGATCGGCAGCTGGGTCGAGACATCGAAGCCCGCCGAGGCGAATTCCGCCAGCGCCGAGGGTAGTTCGGCCTCGGCGAGGTCGACGATCTCGATGCCCAGATCGACCTCGTCCACCGGCAGCACCCGCTGGAAGCCGCCGTCGCCGGACTCGGGGAAGATGGTGCGCAGCGATTCCTGGCGCGCGACCACATCGCCCAGCGCCAGCTGCAGCGCCTCGATATCGACCTGCCCGCGCATCCGCACCACGAACGGCAGGTTGTAGGTCGGGACGGTCGGGTCGAACTGGTTGAGGAACCACATGCGCTGCTGCGCCAGCGACAGCGGCACCCGCTCCGGACGCTCCTGCGCGACCAGCGGCGGACGCGAAAGCTCCGACGGGCCAGCGGCTTCCACGCGCGCGGCGAGACCCGCGACCGTCGGGGTCTCGAACAGCGCACGCACACCGAGTCGCGTCGAGAACGCGGCCGAGATGCGCGCGACCACCTGGGTGGCGACCAGCGAGTTGCCGCCCAGATCGAAGAAGTTGTCGTCGACGCCGACGCGTTCGTGGCCGAGCACATCGGCGAACACGCCCGCCACGATCTCCTCGGCGGCGGTGCGGGGTGCGCGGTAACCGGCGGCGTCCGCGCTGAACACCGGCTCCGGCAGGGCCTTGCGGTCCAGCTTGCCGGACGTGTTGAGCGGGAAGGCATCCAGCACCATGATCGCCGCCGGGACCATGTAGGTCGGCAGCTTCTCGGCGACGAAGCGGGTCAGTTCGGCCGGGTCCACGGTGAGGCCGGGCATCGGCACCACGTAGGCGACCAGCTGCTGACCGGTCGCGGTGTCCATGACCAGCACGGCGGCCTGGCTCACGGCCGGGTGCGCGAGCAGATCGGTCTCGATCTCGCCCAGCTCGATGCGCTGGCCGCGGAACTTGACCTGGAAGTCGGTGCGGCCGATGTACTCCAGCGCGCCGGACTCGTTCCACCGCACCAGGTCACCGGTGCGGTACATGCGCTCAGCAACGGCAAACGGGTTGGCCACGAAGCGATCCGAGGTCAGATCCGGACGGCCCTTGTAGCCGCGCGCCAGCTGACGGCCCGCGAGGTAGAGCTCACCCGATGCACCGATCGCGGCCGGGCGCAGGCGCGAATCCAGAACGTAGACTTCGACATTCCACTCGGGCAGGCCGATCGGCACCGTGACGGTGTCGGCCTCGGTGTTCTCCCAGTAGGTGACCGAGACCGCGGCCTCGGTGGGGCCGTACAGGTTGTGCAGACCTGCGCCCGAGATCGCGCGGAAGCCCGCGCCGGTCTCCGGCGGCAGCGCCTCACCGATCACGAAAACGTAGCGCAGCGAGGCACATTGGGCCCGCGTGGCGTGCGAGACGAAGACCGTCAGCATGGACGGCACGAAGTCGGTCACCGTCACGCCGTGGCGCTCGATCATCTCGGCCACGTACAGCGGATCGCGGTGGCCGTCGGGGGTGGCCACGATCAGCTTCGCGCCGACCAGCAGCGGCATGAAGTAGCCCCACAGCGACACGTCGAAGGTGGTGGCGGTCTTCTGCAGGTAGACGTCGTCGGCGGTCATCGGATACTCGTCGAGCATCCAGAGTTCCTGGTTGACGATGGCGTGGTGGGTGACCGCGACGCCCTTGGGCCGGCCGGTGGAACCCGAGGTGTAGATGACGTAGGCGGTGTTGTCCGGGCGCAGCGGGGCGATGCGGTCGGCATCGGTCACCGGCTCGGCGGAGTACGCCGACACGTCGAGGGTGTCGATCTCCAAGCGCCGCACGGACTCCGGCAGCTCGAGCTCGTCGCGGGCGGTGGTCAGCACGCAGACCGGTCCCGCGGACTCCAGGATGTAGGCGGTGCGATCGGCCGGGTGATCCGGGTCGATCGGCACGTACGCGCCACCGGCGCGCAGCACGGCGTGCATGCCGACCACCAGGTCCAGCGAGCGCCGCATGCCCAGGGCCACCAGCGATTCCGGCCCGACCCCGTCCGCGATCAGGAAGCGCGCCAGGCGGTTGACGCGCTCACCGAACTCGGCATAGGTCAGCTGCTCGCCCTCGAATTCGACGGCGACCCGATCGGCGTGCAGCGGAATCTGCTTGTCCAGCAACGCCGGAAGGGTCGTGACCGGCACCTCGTGCGCCGATTCGTTCCACTCGACCAGCGTGCGGGTGCGCTCGGAAGCCGTGGTGATGGGCAGGCTCCAGACGGCCTGGCCCTCCCCCGCCGCCAGGAAGCGGTCGAAGAACTCCAGGAACCGCGCGTGGTGGCGCTGGGTCTCGTCCTCGGAGTACAGGTTCGGGTTGGTCTCGAAGTCGATGTGGTTCCGGGTGCCCTTCACCGACTGGTAGAAGTTGACGCCCAGGTCCTCGATGGAACCCGTTGAGAGAACGCTGTATTCACCGGTGATGTCGCCGAGCACAACCTCGTTGTGGAACAACATGATGTTGACCCACGGGCCGAAGAACTGGGACCCGACCTCGCCGCCGGTGAAATCGCCCGCGCTGTCGCGGCGAATGTCCTCGGCCCGGTAGCGCTGGTGGCGCAGCGCGCCCGAGACCTCGACCGTCACCTGCTTGAGCAGTTCGGACACGGTGGTGCCGTGGGCGATACGCAGGCGCAGCGGAACGATATTGGACGCCGCGCCACCGGAGCGGCGCATGATCGCGGTGGTACGAGCGGTCACCGGCAGCGAGAGGATGACGTCCTCGTTGCCGGTCCACTGCGCGAGGTAGGCGGCGAACGCGGCGATGAGCAGACCGGCGGGCGAGGACTCGTGGCGGGCGAGGGCCTCTTCCAGCAGGGTGTTCTGTTCGCCGGTGAGCGCACCGGTGGCGATCCGGTTGACGGCGGCCGGCGGCGCGGAGCGGCCGACCAGGCTGGTGCCGTCCTCGAGCCCGGCGACCCGCTCGGCCCAGTACTCCTTGTCGGACTTGAAGCGGCTGGAGTCGCGGTAGGCGAATTCCTGCTCGACCAGGGTGGGCAGATCGGTGAGCTTGTGCGGCGCGGGCTCGACGCCCTTCACGAACGCGGTGTACAGCTCGGCGACGCGGGTCAGGTAGGTCACCGCGCCGAAGCCGTCCAGCACGATGTGGTGAATGCGGGCGTACCAGTAGTAATGGCCGTCGGCCAGCTTCAGCATGGCCGTCTTGATGAGGCGGTCGCGGGTCAGCTCCAGCGGGGCGCTGTAGTCGGCGCGCATCCAGGCGTGGGCGGCCGCGGCGGGATCGGCCTCGGCGGTGAAGTCCTCGTGGTAGATGGTGCGGTCCAGCGAGTGGTCCACCATCTGCATGGGTTCGCCGTCACGTTCGACAATGCGCAGGAAGCCCGAGCCGAACTCCTCGGAGCCGTGCACCATGGCGCGTTCGAGCAACTCGATGTCGAGTTCGCCGCGCAGCTCCACGTACTGGGCGATATTGATCGGTACCTGCGGGTCCAGGTGCTGGGAGTACCAGATACCGAGCTGCGCGGGCGACAACGGGAAAAGCTCGCCCGTTCCCGGTGCGATTTCGCTGCCAGCGTCGCCGTTGCCGCCGAAATCCAGCCGGTTCAACCCAAACCTCGCTTCCGGAACACCGCACTGGGCAGCGTTCCCCGCCATAAACCCGAACAGGACGCCAACCGCTTCAGCGTGGCGTCCAGTGCTCGGGGCTCACTTCACCGTAAATTGAGACTCCCTGGGGTATCCCCCCAGCTGGCCGATCTTGTTACATGGGCGCGACCACACCCACCGGCGTTTGCCGGGCCACAGTCGCAATCTTGGTGACGGACACTCGGTCCAATCTACCGTCAGGGTGCAAGCCGCAACCAGAAAGGGCCATAGCCCTTAGCTATCATCGCATTTCGGCCGTTCAGCCAGTGATCTGCGACCTATCGCGAGCAGGATCGTACAGGTGCGACTGCGCGCAGTTGACCGATTCCGCCAGCGCTCCGCCCACCAGAATCACCGCCGCCTGCCGCAGTCCGGCGGCCTCCACGCGATCGGCGATATCGGCCAGGGTGCCCCGCAAAACCTGCTGTTCAGGCTGGGTCGCGCGGTAGACGACGGCCACCGGGCAGTCGGCCCCGTAATCCGGTGTCAACTCCTCTGCCAGGATCCGGATCCGGGTGATGGCCAGATGCAGGATCAAAGTCGCCCGGGTCCGCGCGAAGTTGGCCAGCGACTCCGATTCGGGCATAACGGTCGAGCGGGCGTGTGTCCGAGTCAACACCACCGACTGCACCTGCTCCGGCACGGTCAGCTCCGCACCCAGCAGCGCCGCGGCCGCCGCATAGGCGGGCACACCCGGCGTCACATCCCACGGAATACCCAGGGCGTCGAGCCGGGCCTTCTGCTCGGTGAGCGCTGAATATAAGGAGGGATCCCCCGAACACAGCCGCGCGACGTCCATACCCGCCGCGTGCGCCCGCGCGCAGTGCCCGATGATCTCGTCCAGATCCAGCTTCTGCGTATCGATCAACTCGGCATCCGGCGCACAGTGCGCCAGCACCTCCGGATCCAGATAAGTCCCCGCGTACAAACACACCGGCGACCGCCGCAGCAGCCCGACCGCCCGCAAGGTCAGCAGATCCGCCGCCCCCGGCCCGGCCCCGATGAAGTGCACTGTCACCGACCGAGTCTCGCACACCCCCTCAGAACCGCCCGGCGGCCACCAGGACGGCGATGACGAAAAGCACCACGTTCGACATCGAGCGGCCGTACTCGTCGCGCCGAATGTGTGTGACGAACCCGCCGACCATGACCAGCGCCAGCCCGACCGCCGCGATCGGCGTCAGCACGGGCGCGATCCCGGTGGCCCACGGCAGCACCACGCCGGCCCCGCCCGCGATCTCCACCGCCCCGATCCCCCGCACCTGTGCCTGCGACAGGTCATCCACCCAGGGCATCCCGCCGCGCAGCTTGTCCTTCGGCATCGCCGCCTTGGCGACACCACCCAGCACGAACGACACCGCGAGCACGATCTGCCCGACCCACAGCCAAGTGTTCATGCGTTTCTTCCCTTTTCGTACATCCAGCTCGCGGCAACCGAATCCGCGACGCGATCAATGAGCGCCTGGTCCCCGTCCCCGCCGAGCATGGTCAGCCACAAGAACACGGGCCCCGCGAATTGCGCATGCGCCCAACGCAAGTCGGGCAGTTGAGCCAGCTCCCCGCGCTCGACCGCACGCTCGGCCACGGCCTTGATGAGCTCCTGCTCCGGCAACAGACAGACCTGCTCGAACACGCTCTGCAACGCCCCGTCGTGCAGCAGATCCGCCATCATCTCCGGCAACACGGCCCGCACCCGCGGATGCGCCATCCGCTCAACGAAATCCGCCGCGACCTCCGCCAAATCCCCACGCAGACTCCCACTGTCGCGATACTCCCGCGGCCGCAGATCCCCGATCAGATGATGCAGCGCCAGAGCCGCCTTCGACGGCCACCGCCGATACAGCGCCGCCTTCCCCACCCCGGCCCGAGTAGCCACATCCTGCACCCGCAGCCCCGCATACCCCACCTCGGCCAGCAACTCCTGCGTAGCCCGCCTCACCGCCGCATCGGTCTCCCCCGACATAGGCCGCCCCGGCCGCGCCCCCTCAGATACGGAACTCACAGTTCCGAATCTAACACATAACGAAACCAACGGTTCCGTAAATCGAATCTCAGTCGCTGACCTTGAAGTCCGCGATCACCTTCGTCGGCCGCAACCGCACCACAAGCTCCCCCGGCACGCCATTGCGCTTCCCGAACTCTTCCGCCCGGTCCCGACCCATGTAGCGAGCACCGATCTCGGTAGCAGTACGCACCAACTCACCCAGGTCCTCCGAAACCTCGGCCACCCCCTGAACCTGAACGAACGCATACGGCGGTTCAGCCACATCCACAACCAGACTCAACCGCCCATCCCGCAAAATCGATCGCCCCTTGGCAGTCTCCTTCCCGGTATTGAAAACGATCTCGTCCCCCTCGAGCACGAACCAGATAGGCGCCACCAAAGGCCGCCCATCGGCGGCAACGAACGCCAACTTCCCGGTCCGGGTGCCCTCGCTCAAAAACTCGCGTACCCGCTGATCAGACAGTGTCGCCATACGCCACACCGTACGGCTCCGAATACCAGGCGGCCGCCAACCACACGGGAATCACCGGGAGCCCGAAATCGACACCGACGAGTTCGAAACCATAGCCCGCATCACTGAGCGTGAAACCGAAGGCGTGCGGCTCGAATTCATCGATGGGCGAATGACCATGAAGGCCCTGCCGGATGGCAACCACAATCGCATCGTCATCTGGCTGCTTCTGCTCTCGATGCCCAGAAGCCCGGGCCTGTTCCTGCACCAGAACCAGGGCCTGATGGTCGAGTCCGACCGTTGCGGCCGCGCCCGACCGGACGGCGTGCTCGCGCCACTCGAGGCCTTCGTGGGCACCAGCAAATGGGCACCCTCGGATCAGGTGATCACGGTGGTCGAAGTCACCTCCCGAGACTCCGAAACCAACCGGCGGGATCGCATCGAGAAGCCACGGGCCTTTGCGCAGAGTGGCATTCCCATCTACTTGCTGATAGATCGCGACAACACTGAGGTCGTCGTGTACTCCAACTCGAATGGCGAGGTGTACCAACAGGTTTGCCAATACGCCTTCGGCTTGCAGGTCCGCGTGCCGGTACCGCTGGACCTGACCATCGACACCGCGCCACTTCAAGACTGGGTCGACTGAGGGGGTCAGGCCGCCAGGGCGGTTTCCTGGTGAGTGAGGACGCCGTCGACCATGCGGTAGACGGAATCCATTTGGTCCAGGTGGGACAGGTCGTGGGTGACCAGGAGGGTGGCGGCGCCGTGGTCGCGGACGATGCCGACGATCAGGTCGATGATGGCGGCGCCGCGTTCCTGGTCGAGGGCGCTGGTGGGCTCGTCGATGACCAGCAGGGACGGGTTGTTCATGAGGGCGCGGGCGATATTGACGCGCTGGCGCTGGCCGCCGGAGAGTTGGGCGGGGCGCTTGTTCTCGTGACCGGTGAGGCCGACGGCCGCTAGGAGATCCCTTGCGCGGGAACGGGCTTCGCGGCGCTTGCCGGGTGAGACGAACCAGCTCTGGCCGAGGTGGACCATGGCCTCGAGCTGTTCGAGGGCGGTCAGGGCCGGGACCAGGTTGGACTGTTGGAAGACGATGCCGATCGAGTCGCGGCGCAGGGTGGCGGCGTCGCCGCGGCTCAGCGAGGTGAGATCGACTGTGCCGGATGCAGTTTCGAGATCCACCCGGCCCGAGTCCGGGCGCAGCAGGGTCGAGACGGTGGCCAGCAGCGTCGACTTGCCGGAGCCGGAGGGGCCGGTGATGGCCGCGATCTCGCCGCCCGCCACGCGCAGGTTCACGTGGTCGAGGGCGGTGATGCGATCCGCGCCGTCGGGGAAGGTGAGGGTCAGATCGGAGACGGTGAGTGCGTTGGTCATCGCAATGCTCCTGGGAGACAAGGGAAATGGAGTGGTCATCAGCGGGCTTGGTTGAGGGCGGTCAGCGGGTCGGTGGTGACCAGGAAGCGCAGGGCGAAGGCCGCGCCCAGCAAACCGAGGACGATCAGGGCCGCGGCGGGGAACAGCGTGGTACTCACGCTGAGAATGAACGGCACCGCGCCGCCCATGAACAGGCCCGCGACGACCGTGATACCGACGCCGACATCGACACCGAGCAGCAGCACGATCAGGGCCTGGCTCAACGCATCTCGGATCAGGGAGCCGGTGGTCGCGCCCAGCGCCTTGAGGGTCGCGATGTCCGGCTGCCGCTGCACCGTCCACACCGTGAAGAACGCGCCGATCACCAGGGCCGAGATGGCGAACAGCATGACGGTCATGAGCGTCAGCGAACCGTTCTCGGCCTGGTAGGAGGCCATGGCGGACAGCGAGTCCTCGGAGCTGGTCGTCGTCGTGTGCGCGGAGGCGTTGACCGCCATCTCATCGCTCACGCCGGAGACGGCCAGGATGGTGGCCGCACCCGAGTGAGGGTTGAGGGTTTGCCAGTCGGACAAGGTCATCCACACCACGGGGGTGTGCGCGTACCAGTCGTCGTCGGTCACCCCCTTGACGGTGTAGCTAGCCGAGCCCAGTTCGACCGTGTCACCGGTCGTCGCGTTCAGATCCTTGGCGGCCGCCTTGGACAGGATGACCGAGCCCGAATCGGTAGCCACACGCTTGCCGAAAGGGGTTCCCTGGACGCCGAACAGAGCCACCTGGGTGGGCGACGCACCATCGACGGTGGCACGGGTGCGGCTGATGCCGATCGGGTCGACGGTGCCGCCGGACCGCTGCCAGGTCTGCACCTGCTCCGAGGTGAGCGTCGAGGCGTCGAAGGACGGCGACGAGCCGGTGTCGGAGAAGACGACCGTATCGGTGTTCAAGGCCTGGATGGCGGAAATGTTCTGGTGCGCCAGACCGGCCGTCAGGCCGCTGAGAAAGCTGACCAGCAGCGCGACCAGCGTGACCACCAGGGAGATGAGCAGGAAGCGGCCGCGGGCGGCCCGCAGATCCCGGAGTGCGACGAACATACCTACACCCTGTCGGCGAAACCCCTTCCGGCCATCGCGCCGCCGAACGAATCCCGCTCCGCCAACGGCACGGCGGCGTTTCCTACTTTCGATGGATGCCGGGCCAATAGCCGGGCATAAGCTGGTCGCGTGCATCGCTCGCCCCTCACCCCGGTCTTCTCCGCCCTGCAGCTCGGGCTGCACGCCTTGGTGGTGGCATTGACCGTGGTGGTGGCCGTGCAGGAGGTCGTCGCCGGGTCGCACACGGCGGTGGTCATCGTGCTGGCCGGGCTCTTCCTCGGCGTCTATTTCGCGGGCGGCCGCTTCCGCCACGATCTGGTCGGCGCACGAGTATGGCTGGCGCTGCTGACGGTCCTCTGGCTCGGGTTGGTGACCGTCGCGCCCTTGGCCGTCTATCTGGTCTTCGGATTGTTCTTCCTCTATCTGCATCTGCTGCCGCGCTATTGGGGCCTGGTCGCGGTGGCCGCCGCGACCGTCGTCGCGGTGGTCGGGTTCGCCGCGCATCGCGGCTGGACGCTGGCCGGGGTGATCGGGCCCATGCTGGGCGCGCTGGTCGCGGTCGCCATCGGACTCGGGTACGGGGCGCTGTTCCGCGAGGCCGCCGAGCGGCAGCGGCTCATCGACGAATTGCTCGCCACCAGAAACACTCTCGCCGAGCAGGAGCGCACCGCGGGCAAGATGGCCGAGCGGGAACGGCTGGCCCAGGAGATCCACGACACGGTCGCCCAGGGGCTCAGCAGCATTCAGCTGCTGCTGCACGCCGTGGAGCGCGCCGCGCCGGATCATCCGGCGCTGGAGAAGATCCGGCTGGCGCGCGAGACCGCCGCGGACAGTCTCGTCGAAACCCGCCATCTCATCGCCGAACTCACGCCCGCACCGTTGGAGGGCCAGTCGCTGGCCGGGGCGCTCACCCGCGTCGCCGAGCGGGCCGCCGCGCCCGGCCTGGACACCCAGGTGCTCGTGGAGGGCGACCCGCAACGGCTGCCCATGCCCATCGAGGCCGCGCTGGTGCGCATCACCCAGGGCGCGGTCTCGAATGTGGTGCGGCACGCGCGGGCTCAGCGCATGCGCATCACCCTCACCTACGCCGATGACGCCGTGCACCTGGACGTGGTCGACGACGGTATCGGCATCGAGCCCGCGGTACTGGCCGAATCCCCTTCCGGCAGTTTCGGTCTCAATGCCATGCGCAATCGTGTGGAACAGCAGGGTGGAACCATGGACGTCGAATCCGAACCCGGCCACACCGCCGTCACCGTCTCGTTCCCCTTGGAGGACCAGTGATCCGCATCCTCCTGGCCGACGACCACGCCATCGTCCGCGCGGGCCTGCGCGCCCTGCTCGACTCCGGGCTCGCCGAAACCGATTCCGACGACATCGAAGTCGTCGGCGAAGTGGCGACGGCCGAGGACTCCGTGTCCTTCTGCTCCACCACGCCCGTCGACCTGGTGCTCATGGACCTCCGCTTCGGCCCCGGCAAATCCGGCGCCGAAGCCACCGCCGCCCTCCGGGCCCTCCCCAACCCGCCGAATGTCTTGGTAGTCACCAACTACGACACCGACGCCGATATCCTCGGCGCCATCGAAGCGGGCGCGGTCGGCTACATCCTCAAGGACACCCCACCCGCCGAACTTCTGGCCGCGGTCCGCTCGGCCGCCGAAGGCGAAAGCGTGCTGTCCCCGTCGGTGGCGTCCCGCCTGATGACCCGAGTCCGCAAGCCCGACACCACGCTGAGCCCCCGCGAAATCGAGGTCCTCCGCCTGGTGGCCGACGGCCATTCCAACCGGGAAATAGGCAAGCGACTGTTCCTCTCCGAGACAACCGTCAAATCCCACCTGGTCCACATCTACTCGAAGCTCGGCGTCAAATCCCGGACCTCAGCGGTAGCCCGGGCCCGCGAGCGCGGCGCTATTTGACGGCTCGGCGGGCTCGGTCGGCGATCTTTCGGATCTCGTCGGCCAGTTCGGCGGGGGCGTGGACCTGGAGGTCGAAGCCGAGCTCCAGTAGTCGGTGGGCCACCCAGCCGGGGTCGTCGTCGCGGCGCATGTCCAGGACACAGGTGTCGTCGGACCGGGGGACCACGTCGCCCGGCGCTTCGCCCAGTCGACCGACTACCTTCTCCGCCGGGCCATTGATATCGACCAGGTAGCGCAAGGACGGTGTGCCCCAGTCGGTTCGGGCGCCGACGACGAAGGCGGCCGGGTCGGCGGCGGGGAGGTCGCGGGGGGCGAAGCGGGCGCCGGTGGCGTGGACGCGGTCGATGCGGTCGGCGCGGAAGCTGCGCCAGTCGTCGCGGTCGAGGTCGTAGCCGACCAGGTACCAGCGTTGTTTGTACGGGACCAGGCCGACCGGCTCGATATTGCGGCGGGATTCGGTGCCGTCGGCGGAGAGGTACGCGAAACGGACTCTCTCCCTGTTGGTTACGGCGGCGGCGAGGGCGGTGAGCAGTTCCGGGTCGATCGGGGTGCTGGAGGCGCCGGGGGCGGTGGTGGCGGCGCCGAGGACGCGCACACGGCGGCGGAGCTTGGTGGGCAGCACCTGTTCGAGTTTGGTGAGGGCCCGGACCGAGGCCTCCTCGATGCCCGCGATGGACGAGCCCGCCGCGGCGCGCAGGCCGACGGCGATCGCGACGGCCTCCTCGTCATCCACCAGCAGCGGCGGCATGGCGGCCCCGGCCACCAGGCGGTAGCCGCCGGTGGCGCCCATGGTGGCCTCGACGGGATAGCCGAGTTCGCGCAGGCGGTCGATATCGCGGCGGACGGTGCGGTCGGTGACGCCGAGGCGTTCGGCCAGTTCACTGCCCGGCCATTCGCGCGGCGTCTGCAGCAGGGACAGCAGCCGTAGCAGCCGTGCCGGTGTATCGCTCATGTCCTCCATCCTCCGCCGGAAATAGGACGAGAATAGTCCTAGATGCTTCATACAGTGGACATATGAACAGCACAGCGATCCGCCCGTTCCGCATCGACATCCCGCAGTCCGACCTGGACGACCTCCACGGTCGCCTGGCCCGCGCCCGCTGGTCGGCCCAGCTGCCCGGCCAGGATTGGGAGCGCGGGGTGCCGGTCGACTACCTGCGCGAACTGGCGGAATACTGGCGTAGCGAATTCGACTGGCGCGCACAGGAGGCGGCGCTGAACGCCCACCCGCAGTTCCTGACCGAGATCGACGGGCTGGATGTGCACTTTCTCCACATCCATTCACAGGACCCGGACGCACTGCCCCTGATCCTCACCCACGGCTGGCCGAACACCTTCGTCGAATTCACCAAAACCATTCCGCTGCTGACGAAGTCGTTCCATCTGGTGATCCCGTCGGTGCCCGGCTTCGGGTTCTCGCAGGCGCCCACCGAGGTGGGTATGAAGCCGCAGCGGGTGGCTCGCATGTGGGTGGAACTCATGGCCCGGCTCGGCTACGACCGCTACGGCGTGCAGGGCGGCGATCTGGGCGCGTACGTGGTTCAGGAGATGGCGATCGCCTATCCGGAACACATTGTGGGCGTGCAAATCGACGGCGGCATCGGCCTGCCGACCGCGGCCGACGTTCCCACCATGAACGCCGAGGAACTCGCCGAGTGGGACCTCATGCAGAAGTGGCATTCGGGCGTGAATCACCATGTCCTGCTGCGCCAGGCCCCGCAGACCTTCGCCCACGCCTGGACCGACTCCCCCGTCGGCCTGCTGGCCTGGCTGGTCCACAAGTTCAACGAATTCTCGCCGCTGGCAGCGCATCTCGAAGAGGCTGTCGACCGCGATCATCTGCTGACCAATGTCAGCATCTACTGGTTCACCAATACCGCCGCCACCTCGTCCTGGCCCATGTACAACGGCCTGGGCGACGACGGTTTCGCCTGGCCCGCCGGCCAGAAACTGGTCCCGGTCGGCGTCTACGCGGGCGGCTCCGCGCTCATGCGCCGCCTGGCCGACCGCGACAACACCATCGTGCACTGGCCCGAGGGCAATACCGGCAACCACTTCCTGGCCATGGACGTCCCGGAGGCCCACGCCGCCGACATCCAGACCTTCTTCGCGAAGCTCCGCTGACACCCATTCTTGACCAATCGGTCTAGATAGACGTAGGGTTCTCGCCATGGCAAGGACCAAGGAGTTCGATCCCGACACCGTCCTGCGCCGCGCTCTCGAATTGTTCTGGGAGCGCGGCTACGACGCGACGTCGATGTCGGATCTGGTTGAGCATCTTGGGATTGCCAAGGCGAGCATCTACGCCACCTTCGGAGGCAAGCGCGAGCTGTTCCTGAAGGCCCTGCAGCGCTATCTCGACACCACCGATCCGGTGATCATGACCGAGCTGTCGCAGCCGGGTCCGGTCCTGCCCGCGGTGCGGACGCTGGCGGAGCGCTTTATTCGCGAAGCCTCCAATCCCAACAGCTATTTGGGCTGTATGGTGGTCAACAGCGCCGTCGAGATGGCGCACCGCGACGAGGCCGTCGCGAGGCTGGTCGAGTCCAGCTGGACCCACTTCGAAACGACCCTGACATCGGCCCTGCTGCGCGCCCGCGCACAGGGCGAATTGTCCGCGGATTCCGATCCGCGCGCACTTGCCCGATTCCTACTGGTCTTCTTCCAAGGAGTCCGCGTACTCGAGCGCGCGCCGGATTCGGCTGCGCGCCTGCGCGATGCGGCCAAGACAGCCGTATCCCTGCTCGCCTGAACGGGTTTCCGATTCATCCACAGTCTTCCCGGCCGTCCAAATTCAAGACCGATCGTTCTAGATAGGAGTTGCTGATCCCCATGAGCGCCCGATTCGACGAAAAAGTTGTCCTCATCACCGGCGGCGCCGGCACCATCGCGACGGCGACCGCGCAGGCCTTCGCCGAACGTGGAGCCACCGTGGTGCTCGCGGGCCGGAATGCCGAGCAGCTCGCGAAAACCGCCGCGGAAATCCACGCCGACGGCGGCAAACTGGACTGGGTGGTCGCCGACGTGACCGATGCCTACCAGGTCGCGGCCATGGTCGAGGAGGTGGTGCGCCGCCACGGCCGCCTGGACGTGGCCTTCAACAATGCCGGAATCCTGGGCACCCCCGCGCCGGTCGGCGATATGGACGACAACGACTGGCACCGGGTGCTGGATGTCAATCTGAACGGCGTTTTCCTGTCCATGAAGCACGAGATCGCCCATATGCGCGGCAATGGCGGCGGCGTCATCGTGAATATGGCGTCGAATATCGGCTCGCACGGCCGTCGTCCGGGATTGGCCGCCTATGCCGCGTCCAAGGCCGCCGTGAGCGTGCTGAGCCAGACCGCCGCCCGCGATCATATCGGCGAGGGCATTCGCATCAATGCGATCAGCCCGGGCGCGACCGATACCCGAATGTCCTTCCGCCCCGGCGAAACCCGCGAGGATCGCGATGCCCGCGTGGCCACCGCGATTCCGCTCGGCCGGGTCGGCGATCCCGCCGAGATCGCGGCGGCCGTGGTGTGGCTGGCCTCCCCCGAATCCAGTTTCGTCATCGGGCACGATCTCGTCATCGACGGCGGCGCCACCGCCTGATCCCGCGATTCCTCACAGCCGACCGCCGGGCGCTGCGAACTTTCAATAGCAGAATCGAAGTGGGTTGTTGAACCGGCAGTCATTCCCCTGTCATCTGCGCTGACTAATGTGCTGGGAATTCGCAGTTCGCGGTATTAGGAGCAGTCGCGATGAGGGACACACTGCCTTCCAAGAACCAAGTCCTTCAAGCTTGTCGAGGGACCGGTCAACCCAGGCATCCACTACTACGCGCCGCTCACGATCTGACCTCGCTACACGAGCGATTACTGGCCGCAGAACCGGACGAATTGGTCAAACTCGACACTCTCCGAATGGATTTGGTGCACGAGATCGACTGCTGGGTGACCGCGCAGTTGCCCCCGTCGCACGGCGCGGCCCGGGTGCACACCGAAACATTGGGCGCGGTCATCGACCGGCTGGCCCGGCTCACGGCCGCCGCCTATGCCGCGCTCGCCCGCGAATCCGGCGTGGAACTCACCATGGCGTGGGAGCACCTGGCCGAATTGGCGGTCGGCTACGAGGATTTGGCGTCGGAAGTGAGTACCGGGCGTCGCCGTTTACCGGGAACTCACTGAGGCTTCCGCGCCGCGTACCACTCGAGCAGTTCCGGGGCATCCACGGCGGTGGGTGCGACCACGGTCGACACCTCCGCCCCCTGGAACAGCTTCTTGATCGGGACTTCCAGTTTCTTGCCGGTGCGGGTATGCGGAATGCCTGGCGCGGCAATGATTTCGTCCGGCACATGCCGCGGCGAGACTTCGGCGCGAATGGTGGCATTGATGCGCGATCGCAACTCGTCGTTCAATTCCGCGTCCCCGGCCAGCACCACGAACAACGGCATCCAATACCCGCCGTCGGGCTGTTCCGCGCCGATCACCAGCGCCTCGGCAATTTCTGGAATGCGTTCCACCGCTTGGTAGATATCGGCGCTGCCCATCCGAATGCCCTGCCGGTTCAGGGTGGAATCCGAGCGGCCGTGCACGACGATGCTGCCGCGCTCGGTAATGGTGATCCAGTCGCCGTGCCGCCAAACGCCGGGGAACATCTCGAAATACGCTTCCCGGTACCGCGAGCCGTCCGGATCATTCCAGAACGACACCGGCATGGACGGCATCGGCGCGGTGATCACCAGTTCGCCGACCTCCTCGCGCACCGGATTGCCCCGCTCGTCCCAGGCGTCCAGTGCCACACCGAGATACGGCGCGGAGAGCTCGCCCGGCCAGACCGGCACCGTGCGGACCCCGCCGATGAAGGCGGACACCACATCGGTGCCGCCGCTGATCGAGGCCACCGGCACGTCCGCGCCGACATTGTCACGCAGCCACAGCGAGGACGAGGGCGGCAGCGACGAGCCGGTGATGCCGACCAGCCGCAGCGCCGACAGATCGTGATCGGTGCGCGGCACCGCACCCGCCTTGGCACTGGCCAGCACGTAGCCGGGACTGGTGCCGAGCACGGTCGCGCCGGTCCGGGCGGCCAACCGCCACAGCGCATCCGGGGTCGGCGCGGCCGGGCTGCCGTCGTAACAGACGATGGTCGCGCCCACCAGCAGCCCGGCGATCTGGAAGTTCCACATCATCCAGCTCGGGCTGGTGTACCAGAAGAAGGTGTCGTCCGGCCCGATATCGGATTGCAGCGCAACGGCTTTCAGATGCTCGAGCAGCACGCCGCCGTGCCCGTGCACGATGCCCTTGGGCTTGCCGGTGGTCCCGGAGGAGTACAGGACCCACAGCGGATGCGCGAAATCCACCGCGGTGGTGTCGATATCGACATCGTCGTCGCCGGGCTCGACATGCTGCCAGGCCCGAGCATCGGGGACCGAACCGCCGAGCCGCGACACCAGCACGGTCGCCGCCAGCGATGGCAGCCCGGCCCGCAGCGCCTCGATATCGGCCGTCTTGTCGTGCGCCTTCCCGCCGAACCGGTACCCGTCGGCGGTGACGAGCACCTTGGGCTCCAATTGCCCGAGCCGGTCCAATGCCGCCTGCGCGGAATAGTCCTGGCCGCAAGCACTCCAGATGGCTCCGATACTGGCAGTGCCGAGGAAGGCGATGACCGCCTCGGGGATGTTCGGCAGATATCCGGCCACCCGATCACCGGGCCCGACACCGAGCTCACGCAAGGTATCGGCGAAGGCTGCAGCAGTGGCTATCAGTGCGGCCCAGGAGATTTCGGTGATCTCACCGGTCTCGTCGACGGACAGGATCGCGGGCCGGTCGTCGCGGACCTGGCGCACGATCTGATCCACGTAGTTCAGCGTGGTCCCCGGAAACCACTGCGCGCCGGGCATTTCCCTCGACCCGAGCACCTCGTCGGACCGCTCGCCCACATCGAAGTAGTCCCAGACCGCGCCCCAGAACCCGGCCAGATCCTCGATCGACCACCGCCACAAGGCCTGATAGTCCGGCAGCGACAGCCCCGTCCGCTTCTCCGCGAACAGCGCGAAGCTGGTCACCTGCGCCTCGGCGATATCCGCCTCGTCCGGCACCCACTGTGGTTCCACGCCATACCCCATCGAAGTTCGTTCTAAGACGCGAATCCCGCGCTGCCGGCCGTGGCCGCGCGCTGCACGATTCGCTCGGCATGCCGGATGACCGGCATGTCCACCATCCGCCCCTCGAAGGTGAAGACACCCCGATGGTTCGGTGCTTCCGCCAGTAGTCTGCGCGCCCAGTCCACCTCGTCGACACCCGGCGCGTACGCGGTCCGGATCACCGGTACCTGGCTAGGGTGGATGGCCACCTTCGCGTCGAACCCGATGGCCACCGCATCCGCCGATTCGGCCGCCAGACCGGACAGATCCGGAATATCCAGATACACCGAATCCAGCGCGAACTTCCCGTACGCCTTGGCCGCCAGCAGCGACTGCGACCGTACATGCCGCGCCACATCCCGATACCCGCCGTCGGCATGCCGCGAGGAATTCCCGCCCAGCGCCGCGACCAGATCCTCCGCGCCCCACATGACGCCGATGGCATTGCGCACCATGACCGCCCGGCCGACCGCGAGCGCGCCCAGCGGAGATTCGATGAGCGCGATCACCTCGTAGTCGGACATCCGCGTGATCTGCTCGGCCGATTCGCATTTCGGCAGCATGATGCGCCGATACTCGGTGCGCACCAGCGCGTCGAGGTCGAGCATGTGCTCGAGCGTGCCCGCCGCGTTCACCCGCACCACGGTGCGTTCGGGGTCCAACGGGTTGGCGATCAGAGCCTCACGGGCCGCGGCCTTGTCCGCCTCGGCGACACCGTCTTCCAGATCGATGATCACCACATCGGCCGCGTCGAGCGCCTTGCCATAACGCTCCGGCCGGTCGGCGGGGCAGAAAAGCCAAGCGGGACCGGGCATTTCCCAGCTCATGCGGGCTTCTTTCTGACTAGGGTCTTCCGGACGGCCGTGGCCACGACCTCACCGTTCTGATTGCGCCCGGTGTGCGCGAAGGTGACGATCCCCTCGCCCGGCCGGCTCTTGGACTCCCGCAGGTCGGTGACCACGGTCTCCGCGTACAGGGTGTCGCCGTGGAAAAGCGGTTTGGGGAAGGCGATATCGGAGAAGCCCAGATTCGCCACGATGGTGCCCTGGGTCAGCTGCGCCACCGACAGGCCCACCAGCGTGGACAGCGTGAACATCGAATTCACCAGCCGCTGATGGAAAGGCGGCAGCGCGTCCGAGAACGCGGCATCCAGATGCAGCGCCTGGGTGTTCATGGTCAGCGTCGTGAACAGCACATTGTCGGCCTCGGTGATGGTGCGGCCCGGCCGGTGCTCGTAGACCACACCGGTTTCGAACTCGTCGAACCACAAGCCGCGCTGAACGACTCGTTTCACGGCGTCACGAAGTGCATCGGGGTCGGTCACAAGCCGAGCTCCCGCCCGATCAGCATCAACTGCACCTCCGTGGTGCCCTCACCGATTTCCAGGATCTTGCTGTCGCGATAGTGCCGGGCCACAGCATATTCGTTCATGAAGCCGTAGCCGCCGAAGATCTGCGTGGCGTCGCGGGCATTGTCCATGGCGGCCTCGCTGGCGACCAGCTTGGCGATGGCGGCCTGCTTCTTGAAGGGCTTGCCGGACAGCATGAGCGCGGCCGCGTCGTAATAGGCGGTGCGGGCCATGTGGGCGCGCGCCTCCATGCGGGCGATCTTGAAGGCGATGGCCTGGTTGGCGCCGATGGTGCGGCCGAACGCTTCCCGCTCCTTGGCGTAGCGCACGCTCTCGTCGACACAACCCTGGGCGGCGCCGACGGACAGCGCGGCAATGGCGATTCGGCCCTCGTCGAGAATCCGCAGGAAGTTCGCATACCCGCGGCCGCGCTCACCCAGCAGGTTCTCCGCGGGCACCCGGACATCGTCGAACGACAGCGGATGGGTATCCGACGCGTTCCACCCGACCTTGTTGTAGGCAGGCTCGGCCGTGAACCCGGGGGTGTCGGTCGGCACGATGATGGTGGAGATTTCCTTCTTGCCATCGGTGCTGCCAGTCACCGCGGTCACCGTCACCAGCCGGGTGATATCGGTGCCCGAGTTGGTGATGAACTGCTTGGAGCCGTTGATGATCCAGCTGTCGCCATCCAGCACGGCGGTGGTCCGGGTGCCGCCCGCGTCACTGCCCGCGCCCGGCTCGGTCAGCCCGAACGCGCCCAGCGCGCGGCCGGACGCCAGCAGCGGCAGCCACTCGGCCTTCTGCTTGTCATTGCCGAACCGGTAGATCGGCATGGCCCCCAGCGAAACACCGGCCTCGAGGGTGATGGCCACACTCTGGTCGACCTTGCCCAGTTCCTCCAGCGCCAGGCACAGCGCGAAGTAATCCCCGCCCATGCCGCCGAACTCCTCCGGGAACGGCAGGCCGAACAGGCCCATATCGGCCATGCCCGCCACGACCTCGTACGGGAAGCTGTGCTCGGCATCGTGCTTGGCGGCGACCGGGGCCACCACCTGGTTGGCGAAATCGCGGACGGTGAGCGCGAGCTGGCGGTACTCGTCCGGCAGGGTTCCGGTGGACAGGAAGTCGGTCATGACTGGGTGTTCTCCTCGGCAATGATGCGGGCGAGCGGCTGTTCGAGCTTTACTTGCGCACCCGCTTCGACCAGCAGCTCGACGCGGCCGGCAATTGGGGCGGTGAGGGCGTGTTCCATCTTCATGGCCTCCACGACCACGATGGCCGTGCCCGCCTCGACGTGCGCGCCGTCGGCGACGGGGGTGGCGATGACGGAACCCGGCATGGGGCTTTGGATTTCGGCGTCGCCGACGTGCGCGTCACCGGCCCGGACGTCGAGCTCGGCCACCTCGCGGAGCAGGGCGGTGCCGGTCCGGTCGGCGACCCAGATCTGGCCGGGCTGGGTGGCGACGCGGAAGGCGTTCCGGAGGCCGTCAAGGGTCACCGTCAGCGTGGAACCCTCGGAATCAACGGTCAGCGAATGCTTTTCGCCGCCCTCGACCCAGGCGGTGGCCGCCTTCGGGGTCCCTTCGATGTACACGTGCGCGGTCCGGTCGCCTCCGGTCAGCCGGACCCCGACAGGCACGTGCTCCCCGACCCGCCAACCGCTCGGCTGCTGCCACGGATCGGCCGGACCGTCCGGAAAACGACCCACCCACAGCTGCGCGGCGGCCGCGATGAACTGCTCGTCCGTGACAGCGGCAGGCGTGAAGTCCACCGCTCGCCGATCCAACAGGCCCGTATCCAGCCGACCCGCCACCACATCCGGATCCGCGAGCAGGAACCGCGCGAAATCAATATTCGTCCGCACCCCCAGAATCTGCGTATCCCGCAGCGCCCCATCCAATTTGGCGATGGCAGCGGCCCGATCCGACGCATGCGCGATGACCTTCGACAGCATCGGGTCGTAGTCGGTCCCGACCACGGTCCCCGCCCGCAGCCCCGAATCCACCCGCACGCCGGGCCCTTCCGGCTCCGACAAGGCCAGCACGGTGCCACCGGTCGGCAGGAAGTCGCGCCCCGGATCCTCCGCGTACACCCGCGCCTCGATGGCGTGCCCGGTCAGCCGGATATCCTCCTGCGCGGCCGCCAGCTTCTGCCCGGCCGCGATGCGCACCTGGCATTCCACCAGATCGACGCCGGTCACCAGCTCGGTCACCGGGTGTTCCACCTGGAGCCGGGTATTCATCTCCATGAAGAAGAACTCGTCCGGAGCATCCGCGGACACAATGAATTCCACGGTCCCCGCGCCCACGTAATCCACACTGCGCGCGGTATTGCAGGCCGCCGCACCGATCCGGGCCCGAGTCCGCGCGTCCAGCAAGGGCGACGGCGCTTCCTCGATCACCTTCTGATGCCGCCGCTGCAAACTGCACTCGCGCTCACCCAGATGCAGCACATGCCCGAACTGGTCGGCCAGAATCTGCACCTCGATATGCCGGGGCCGGGTGACGAACCGTTCCAGGAACAGCGTGTCGTCCCCGAACGCCGCCCCGGCCTCACGACGCGCACTCACCAGCGCGGCAGGCAGATCGGCCGGGTCGTCCACCCGCCGCATGCCCTTACCGCCGCCACCGGCCGATGGCTTGACCAACACCGGATACCCGATCTCGGTTGCCGCGTCGATCAATTCGGCATCGGTGAGCCCGGGCTTGGCGATGCCGGGCACCACCGGCACCCCATATTCGGCCACCGCGTTCTTGGCGGTGATCTTGTCGCCCATGACCTCGATGGCCCGCGCCGACGGCCCCAGGAATGCAATGCCGGCGTCTTCGAGCGCCGCCGCGAAGGCCGAATTCTCCGACAGGAAGCCGTATCCGGGGTGTACGGCCTGCGCCCCGGACCGCACGGCGGCCGCGACGACCTTCTCGATGTTCAGGTACGACTCCCGAGCCGGTGCCGGTCCCAACCGGACCGCCGTATCCGCCTCCCGCACATGGCGGGCATCCGCGTCGGCGTCGCTGTACACCGCGACCGATCGAATTCTCATGGCCCGCAAGGTGCGAATCACCCGCACCGCGATCTCGCCGCGATTGGCGACCAGCACAGTATCGAAGGCGACGAGTTGCGCTTTGTTCATCAAGGTCATCACATCCGGAAGACGCCGTAGGAGACGGGCTCGAGCGGGGCCTGCGCGCAGACCGAAAGTGCCAGGCCGACAACCGTTCTGGTATCGGCCGGGTCGATCACGCCATCGTCCCAGAGCCGCGCGGTCGAGTAGTAGGGATTGCCCTGCGCCTCGTACTGCTCGCGGATCGGGGCCTTGAACGCCTCCAGATCCGCCTCGGACTGGTCGCCGCGCACGGTGGCCAGCACCGAGGCCGCCTGCTCGCCGCCCATGACGGAGATGCGGGCATTGGGCCACATCCACAGGAAGCGCGGCGAATACGCGCGCCCGCACATGGAGTAGTTGCCCGCGCCGTAGGAGCCGCCGATGACGACGGTCAGCTTGGGCACCCGCGCGCAGGCCACGGCGGTCACCATCTTCGCGCCGTGCTTGGCGATGCCGCCCGCCTCGTAGTCGCGGCCGACCATGAAGCCGGTGATGTTCTGCAGGAACAACAGCGGGGTCTTGCGCTTGTCGCACAGTTCGATGAAATGCGCGCCCTTCATGGCGGATTCGGCGAACAGGACGCCGTTGTTGGCGACGATCCCGACCGGGTGGCCGTGAATCCGGGCGAACCCGGTCACCAGCGTCTTGCCGTATTCGGCCTTGAATTCATGGAATTCGCCGCCGTCGACCATGCGGGTGATGACCTCCCGCACGTCATAGGGCGTCCGCAGATCCACCGGCACCACGTCGTACAGCTCGTCCTGCGGCGCGATCGGATCCACGGTCGGCGCGACATCCCACGGTGTCGGCGTCTTCGGCCCCAGCGTGGCCACGATATTGCGCACGATCCGCAGCGCGTCCTGATCACTCTCGGCCAGATGATCGGTGACACCCGAAGTGCGCGAATGCAAGTCGCCGCCGCCCAGCTCCTCGGCGGTCACCACCTCACCGGTCGCGGCCTTCACCAGCGGCGGGCCGCCCAGGAAGATCGTCCCCTGATTGCGCACGATGACGGTCTCGTCGCTCATGGCGGGCACGTACGCGCCGCCGGCGGTGCATGAGCCGAGCACCGCGGAGATCTGCGCGATTCCCTTGGCGCTCATGGTCGCCTGGTTGTAGAAGATCCGCCCGAAGTGCTCGCGGTCCGGGAATACCTCGTCCTGCCGCGGCAGGTAGGCGCCGCCGGAATCGACCAGGTAGATGCACGGCAGATTGTTCTGCAGCGCGACTTCCTGCGCGCGCAGGTGCTTCTTCACCGTCATCGGGTAGTAGGTGCCGCCCTTGACCGTGGCGTCATTGGCGATGATCACGCATTCACGCCCCGACACCCGGCCGATGCCGCCGATCACGCCCGCGCCCGGGCATTCGTCGTCGTACATGCCGTTGGCCGCCAGCGGCGACAGTTCCAGGAACGGGCTGCCGGTGTCCAACAGCTGGTCCACCCGCTGGCGCGGCAGCAGCTTGCCGCGGGCCAGGTGCCGTTCCCGGCTCTTCTCGGGCCCGCCCAGGGCGCTGACGGCCAGCCGCTCGCGCAGCTCGCCGACCAATGCCTGGTGCGCGACCCGGTTGGGGGTCCGGGTGTCCTCGGTCAGCGTCATTCGCTCCCCGCTCGGTTAGTCACCAATAACTGGAAAATAAGATAATCTTCACTAACTGAGTTGTCCAGCATCGACGAAGGGAGCCACGGTGAGCAGCACGGAAGCCGTCACGCCTACCCGTCGAGAACAGCTCAAGGCGCAGCGGCGGGAACAACTGCTGGACGCCGGAGCACGGCTCATCGCGGACCGCGGGTTCCTCGGCATGCGGCTGGACGATCTGGGCGCGGCGGTGGGCATCAGCGGCCCGGCGGTCTATCGCCACTTCCCCAACAAGGAAGCGCTGCTGGTCGAATTGCTGGTCGGCATCAGTCAGCGACTACTGGACGGCGGCCGGGCCGTCGCCGAAAAAGCGGAGTCCCCCGAGGCGGCCCTCCACGGCCTGGTCGACTTCCACCTCGACTTCGCCCTCGGCGAGCCCGAACTCATCCGCATCCAGGACCGAGACCTCGAGAACCTCCCCGAATCGGCCCGCCGCCAGGTCCGCCGCACCCAGCGTCAATACGTCGAGGTGTGGGTCGCCGTCCTGCGCGACCTCCACCCGGAGTTGCCGGAGCCGGCCGCGCGCGTCCAGGCGCACGCGACCTTCGGCCTCATCAACTCCACCCCCCACAGCGCCCCGGCCACCCTCGCCTCCCGGGCGAGGCCGATTCTGCGGCAGATGGCGCTGGCCGCGCTCAGCGGAAAGCCCTAGGCGGAACCGCTGATTCGCGCCTGCATCGCGGCCAGCCGGGCCACGAACTCCGGCGATTCCAGCGAGGCCAACTGCGGGACCACCTCGGTGCTGACGGCTTCGGCGTGCGCGGGCAAGGCCCGGGTGGCGCGCATGGTGCGCTTGGTGGTGATGAGCAGGTCGCGAGGAACATCGGCGGTGCCGGAGGCGAATTCGACCGCCGCGTCGACCAGCGCGTCGTGGTCGCCGTCGACGACGCGGTGAACCAGGCCCGCCTTTTCGGCGGCGATCGCGTCGAGGATCTCACTGAACAGGGTCATGGCTGCCGCCTGCTGCGGCCCGACGGCGCGCTGCAGCATCCAGGTCATGCCGCCGCCGGGGTGGATGCCCAGCTTCAAGAAGCGAGCGTCGAAGCGCGCCTTGGGATTCGCGAACCGGATGTCCGCGGCCAGCGCCAGGTTGAGACCGGCGCCGACGGCCTGCCCGCCCACGGCCGCGACGGTCGGCAGCTTGCAGCGCGACACCGCGAGGAAGCCTTCGTAGATGGCCCGCAGGCCCTCCTCCTTGGCCTCGCCCAGCGCGGTGAGATTCGCGCCCGCGCAGAACGCCGGGGGCGTACCGGTCACCACGAGGGCGTGTACCGATTCATCGGCCTCGGCGTCGGCCACCGCGTCCGCGAGATCGGCGGACAGGTCCAGCGTCAACGCATTCCGCTTGTCGGGGTCGTGCACCGTCACGAGCGCCACCGAGCCGCGGCGCTCCACCTTGATCTCCGCCATGGCCAGAGATGGTAGCTCGCTCACCCGCCCCGCAGTTCGCGCTCGGCCGTACGCAACACCATGATGAACCCGCCCCGCACTACCGGCAGGAACATCCGCGTCCACATCGGTGCGAGAAAGGGCGCGGCGATCTCGAACGTCGACGACCAGCGCACCCGGGTCCCGGCGGCGACCGGCTCGAAGCTGATGTGCCCCTCCTGATGCCGCAGCGGCGGAACGGATTTCAGCAATCGATAGCGCATGAGCCGGGGCGGATCGTATTCCACGATCTCCTCGGTGAGCCGCAATAGCGGGGTTACCACCAGCCGCACCGCACCCGCGCCATTGCCCGCGGTATCGCCCGGCCGGACCAGCGTGACCCGCCGAACCAATGGAACCCGTTGATAATTGGCGACATCGGTGAGCCAGTCGAACACATCGGGCGCGGGAGCCGGGATGGTGCGTTCGACATCGACCGTGCGCATGCCGGACTCCGTTCTATGGACGCGGATCCTCCGGGCAGCCTACGAGATCGGCGGCGCGAGGTCGATCACGGTGCCGACACGATTATCGCTGGTGATTACCATTGCGCTATGACCGTCGAGGAGCAGCCGCAGCGCGTGATCCGCCGCCGCCCGAAGAACCGGCGCGCCCAGATCGCCGCCACCTCGGCCGCCGCCTTCGGTTCGCTGGGATATCACGGTGTGAGCATGGAGGACATCGCGGCTCGGCTCGGAATTTCCTCGGCCGCACTGTATCGGCATTATCCGAGTAAATACTCCCTGTTCCGCGAGGAATTGCTGCGCCTGGCGGCAATTACCGCGGAATCGGCCACCCCGCCCGACGAGACCGAGGGCCTGTCCCCGCGCGAGCGGCTGGACCGGGTGCTGGACCGGATGATCGCCGAGACCATCGCCAACCGCTCCACGGTGACCCTGGTCCGCTGGGAGCGCCGCTACCTCGACGAGGCCGACCGCCAGACCCTCGAGGACCAGTTCACCGCCGCGCTCACCACCCTGCGCGCGCTGATCGGCGATGTCCGCCCCGAGCTCGACGGCCACGATCGCGCCGTGCGCGCGGTCTCCATCCTGAGCGTGATCTCCAGCATCGGCGACCACCACGCCACCCTGCCCGCGAAATCCCTGACCGCCCAGCTCCATTCGGCCTGCGCCGCCATCCTCGCCGTCGACCTGCCGCCGGAGGGCGCCGCGGCCCTGCCGCCGCGCGCGGCCGAGATCCCGCAGTCGTTCAAGCACGAGTTACTGCTGAAGAAGGCCGTGGAACTCTTCCACGACCGCGGCTACCCCAATGTCAGCGTGGAGGACATCGCCTCGGCCGCCGATCTGTCGGCGGCCTCGGCGGTCTACCGCTATTACCGCAGCAAGGGCGATCTGCTGGCCGCCGCATTCCGCCGGGCGGCGGATCGGGTATCGGGCGCGATCGGCCCCGCCGTGGCCTCGTCATCGAGTCCGGCGGAAGCGCTGAGCAAATTGATCGACCTGTATGTAGCCGGATCCTTCGCCGAACGCGAGCTGACTTTCGTCTACTACGCCGAATTCGGCCATGTTTCCGCCGAGGAGCGCACCATGCTCCGCAATGTGCAGCGGCTCATCGTCGCCGAATGGGTGCGGCTACTCGTGGCGGTGCGCCCGGAATTGTCCGAGGGCGAGGCGCGGATCCTGGTGCAGGCCGGATTCGGCCTGGTGGTGGACCTGGGCCGGGAGTTCGGCGGGCATCCGTCGATCTGCCCGCAGCCCCGGGTGATCCGGCTGATGGAAGCTACCCTGTTCGGAGCACCTCCATCGGAGTGAACGGCGCGTAATCGCGCACATGCCCGTTGTCCCACTCCCACAGCGAAATCGGATCGACGGCCACGCCGCTCTGCAGAATGAGCCGCCAACCACCATCCTCCCGCTGCCAGACATCGCCATCGCGATCCCAATAGAGTCCGATGATGCGCGGTTCGGCCGTATCACTCCGGCTCATGACATTCCTCTCGGTCGGGACGAAAGGTATTTTCAGAGCAAATATATTTGGCAAACATTCGCCCATGCAGGAAGCAGAGGGCGCGAGTCGAATTGAAGGCTTTTGGCACACAGGGGAATCACCGCAACAATCGCCGCCGTCGTGATCGGGGCACTGGCCTCCACCGCAACGGCGCAGGCCGCACCGGATTCGGGGTCGGGTTCGCAGACGCTGACAGCGGGCACCACCATCGAGCCGTCAATCGATTGCGTGCCGAGCAGCGCGCATCCGTATCCGGTGGTCGTCCTGCCCGGCGGCGACGGCAGCCCCGAGCAGACCGACGCGCAGTGGGCAACCATGCTCGGCACACTGCGTGGCGCGGGCTCCTGCACTGTCCTCTTCCAGGGCGGCATCGTGAACGACAAGCGCTGGAACGGCGACATCCCCGGCGAGGCAAAGCAAGTCGGCGACTTCATCGCGAAGGTCCGGCAGACCACAGGGACCGACAAGGTCGAGATCGTCGCGCATTCCGCGGGAACCATCGTGACCAACTACTACCTGAAGCTGCTCGGCGGAGCGCCGACCGTGAGCCACGCCGTCTTCATCACCCCCGAAGTCCGCGGCTGCGACGGGGCCGGGGTGCTCGGAATCAAGAACCCGCCCGTCACACCGCTGCAGCTGATCACCGCCCTGCCGTTCCTCGCGACTGTAATGGCCGCGAGCTCACCGGAAATGGCGACCGCAATGCAGATGACACCCGCCTCCCCGGTCTATCGGTCCATCTTCGACACCACGGTGGCCCAGCCCGGCGTCACCTATTCGCTCATCGCAACCCGCAACGACCAGATCGCCACCCCCGCCCCCGCCTGCTCCACCCTCGACGAGCCCGGCGTGGTGAACGCGGTCTACGAGGACCTGTTCCCCGGCGCGGCCCCCGTCGACCACTCCCTGATCCGCTCCAGCGACAACACCGCCGGATGGGTTCTCCAGCAACTTCAGCGCTGACACATCAACAAGAATATCCATCGACTTAGCGCCGAAAGATCCTGAGAAACCGCCAATTCCAACCGAGAATTGTTATTAACATAGCCGCCAGTTGGAACCCAACGGGCGGAGGCTCCCATGCGCCGGACCAGACGACAGTTCATCCAGACGGCAGCCAAGGCGGGCGGGGTCGCGGCGGCGCTGACCCTCGCACCCACCGGCGGCCGGGCCCACGCGGACCCCGGCCGCACGGTGGCGGTCTTCGGCGCCGGACCGGCCGGCCTAACGGTGGCGCACGAGCTGGCCGAAAGGGGCTTCGCCGTCACGGTTTTCGAGAAGCTCGCCGACTTCGGCGGTAAGACCCGCAGCATCTACACACCCGACGGGCTACCCGGCGAACACGGCTTCCGCAGCTTCTTCGGCTTCTATCACAACCTGCCGGATACGTTGCGCCGCATACCGTTCCCCGGCAACCCGCACGGCGTGTGGGACAACCTGACCCGCCTGAACGCCGCCATGATCGCGGGCATGGGACGCCACAACCTGACCGTCCCGCTCCCGTTCCCACTCCCGTTCAGCCAGTTCCCCGAGACCCCCAAACAGTTCGTCGACACCATCGTCGCGGTATTCGAAACCCTCTTCCGCCTCCCACCGCACGAGGCGATCTTCGCCGCGGAACGCCTGGCGGTCTACGTCTCCAGCTGCGACGAACGCAAACTCGGCCAGTGGGAGAAGATGACCTGGACCGACTTCGCCCGCCTGGACAACTCCTCCCCCGAATACAACCGCTTCCTGGGCGACGGCTTCATCCGGGAACTGGTGGCCACGAAATCCCGCAACTGCAGCGCCCATTCGATCGGCCTGGTCGGCGAGGAATACGTCTGGTCCCTGCTCAACCTGAACAACGACAGCGACGGCAAGGGCAACGACCGGGTCATGAACGGCCCCACCAGCGAAACCTGGATCAACCCGTGGATCGCCTACCTCCGCTCGATCGGCGTCACCTTCAACCAGGGCTACAAACTCACCGCCCTGTCCAACGACGGCGGCCACATCACCGGCGCCACGGTCACCGACGCCAACGGCGCACGCCACACGGTCGACGCCGACTACTACGTGGCCGCAATCCCTTTGGACAAATTCCCCGCCGTCCTCACCGACGACCTGACCGCCGCCGACCCGACCCTGGACCGCATCCGCAACCTCCAAGCCGCCTGGATGGTCGGCATCCAGTTCTTCCTCACCCGTTCGGCACCGCTCGCCAACGGCCACGTCGGATACAACGACGCGCCGTGGGGGCTGACCTCCATCAGCGAAGCGCAGTTCTGGCACCGACCGCTCAGCAGCTACGGAGACGGCAGCGTGCAGGAGGTCCTGTCGGCCATCATCTCCGAATGGGACGAACCGGGCACATTCAATCGAAAGACCGCCAAACAGTGCAGCCCTGAGGAATTGGCGCAGGAGACCTGGGCCCAGATCAAGGCCCACGTGAATCACGACGGCGACAACCCACTCACCGACGACATGCTCCACTCCTGGCTGATCGACCCCGCCCTCACCGCCGCCGGAACCCCCGACATCGACTACGACGACGCCATCTTCATCCAAAACCCCGGCTCCTGGGACGACCGCCCCAACGCCTGGACCAACCTGGACAACCTCTTCCTCGCCGGCGACTGGATCAAGACCCAAATGAACGTAGCCTGCATGGAAGGAGCCAACGAGGGCGGCCGATTAGCAGCCAACGCCGTACTCCATGCGTCAGGCTCGTCACAACCCGCCGCCCAAATCACACCCCGCTACCGAATGCCCCTGTGGGAACCCTTGAAAGCAGTCGACCAACAGCTCTACCGCACAGGCCAACCCAACGCCTTCGACCTAATAGACCGCCGCTACCCCACAGTCCGGTAACAACGGAGCTCTATGTGAGGCTGGCCCGGCGGGTCCGCCAGTACGCCTTGCGCTGGGAGGGCGTGCAGTAGACGTGCATCATCTCCATCAGGCCGTCGATGACCGGCCCCGCATCGATGAACGGGGAAATGGTTTCCGCGTCGGGGACACCGGCGGCGGTGACCGGTGGCACGGGTTCTGAGGGGAACAGGTATGGGGTGCCTTCGGGGGTGGTGGTGATCGAATCGCCGGTGGGCGTGGTCCAATGCACCTCTCGATCCGGGAGATGATCAACTTTCCAGCCGTTGCGATTGTTGTCGGCGAGGGTCTTGAGCCGGTGATGGCGTCGACACCGCGCCCCGAGATTGTGTTCGGTGGTGGGGCCGCCGTTGTCGGGATTGTCGTGGTCGAAGCGGTCCTGGTGGTCGAGATCGGTGTCGGCGGCGGGCACCTGGCAGCCGGGGGCACGGCAGATCCCATCCAGGGCACGCACCCGGGCAGCGACGCGAGCCGTCGGCCGGTAGGTCAATTCCTTGACGCCACTGCCCTTCTCGACCGCAGTGTCGGCGTCGGTGATGATCTGGAACCGGGCGTAGCGGGCGATCTGACGCGCGAGATCGGCGTCGATCGCCCCGAACCCAGCCAGCAGCGCCGGGTTGTCCTGCAGTCCCGCAAGGGTTTCCGCCGACACACCCACCTGCACCAACGCCTTACGCGGCATCGGCGCGACCGCGTCGAAGGGGGCGCGCGGGCAATCAGCACGCCCGCACTGGCAGGTCAAACGCCCGGTGCCGTCAGCGAGGGCGACCAAAGCATCAGCGCGACGCTGGTTCTGCGTGCGGGGATCTTCGCCGCACACCTGAGTGCAAGCCATCTCGCGCAGCTTCTCGTAGAGGGTGCGTCCCCCGGCGGCAGGCAGGACCGCATCGACGACAGCGGTGCCATTGTCGGCCGCATTGACACTGACATACCGCTCGGCCTCGGCCTCTTTACGGCGCACGGCCTGGCCTTCAGGGTCGGCCTCGGCGATCCAGCGGCGCGCGGTGCGGCGAACCCGCTGCGGGTCAGCGTTTTCCGCATACGCGGCGATCTTCGGCTCCAACTCCGCCAGCTGGTCCCCACGCACGTTGGTGAGGGTTTCCCGGATCGCACGCACCTGCGCCAGGTCGATACGCCCGGCAGCGAAGGCTTCCGCAGTAGTCGGGAGGCGGTGCTCGAGATCGAGCCCGATATTGATCAGGTTGTCCGCGGAACGCTGTGACATCTTCAGGGCGACACCGATTTCGGTAGCGGTGCTCTCCCCCGCGTAGAGCAGCCCGACCCCGAGGTCGATCTGCTCCGCACGGCGGGCCTCATACAGCCGCGTCATCAACGCAGCCTCTTCAGCCTGCAACGCAGCTATCCGTGAGTGCACAACGCGAAGCTGTTCCACCACCTCGAAGGTGTTGGCCCAGCGATCAGCGAATTCACCCATACATTCGATAATAGTTTCGATCTCCGCGACACGGAACCATGATCAGCCCAACATGCCGGGTATATCCTTGGCTACCAACATATTAGAGCGCGGCGGCGAACCCGTTGATCAATGCCCCAATGGCAAAATCGAACCGAGCCCGATCATCGGTGCCAGCAGAGGTCTCGGCGGCCCGCAGAATCAGCGGAAACTCTTCGGGATCAAGCGTTTTCAGGAACTCGACAGAGCCCGCCTCCCCCGCCTCGTTGATCGGCGCGATCCGCGCCTCCGAATTGGCATGCGCCACAACGAATAGCGTGAGTGAATTCAGCGCATCTAGTGCGGTGCCCAGTTCGAATCCGGCATCCACCAGAAGCTTCAAGCCACGTTCGGCAGTCCGCAATGTCCGCGGCGTGACGGCCGGACGGGTCGCGATCAGCGGCAGGGCACCCGGATGCCCGAGAACGGCCGCGCGGAGCGCATGCGCGTAATCTGACAGCGCCGATTGCCAAGGCCCGTCGGAGAATCCGGCGTCGGCCTGAGACATGACGCGCTCCACCATCCCGTCCAGCAGCGCGTCCTTGTTGGGCACGTAGTGGTACAGCGTCATGGCCTCCACACCCAACTCGGCCCCCAGCTTGCGCATGGAAAGCGCCGCCACCCCTTCGCGGTCCGCGAAGGCCAGCGCCGCGTCCAGCACCTGCTCCCGCGAGATCCCCGCCCGTTCGGCGCGGGTGCGCTTGGCTGCCATCGAGTTTCCCTCCGGTGTTGACAACTCTTACGTCGTAAGTGGAGCATAGTGCACAGCCACGAACTCTTACGACGTAAGAGTTATCGAGATCGGGAGAACCTCATGAACACCACCGCAGTCGCCACCGAGAAGGCGGCAATCGCCGCCAACAAGGCCGTCATCACCGCGTTCGTAGACGCGCTGAACCACGGCCTCGACGGCGGAACCGACTGGGTGAACTACCTGTCCCCGCAGGTGATCGACCACAACAAGGTGATCTTCGGCGAGGAGGACGCCCCCGGCGCGGCCATCGAGGGCTTCCGGCAGCAACTCGCCGCCTTCAGCCCCACCGAGGACGAGCAGAGCGGAATCCTGGTGCAGGAGTTGATCGGCGAGGACGATCGCATCGTCGCCCGCCTGCGGGTGATCGGCCGCCACACCGGCGCGCACGCCCGCATGCCCGAGCCGACCGGCCGCACCTGTGATGTCGAGCAGATCTGGATCTTCACCCTCGCCGACTCGCGCATCAGCGAGATCCGCGCGGTCAGCGACCGGCTGGGCATGTTTCTGCAGTTGGGCTGGGACTGGCCGACCGCGGACTGAAATCGCCGGCCTGGGGGCCGCCAGGACGAATCGCCCTGGCGGCCTTCACACCTGCGCGCTCGTCAGTTGTTGAACGGCGGGAGGGTGTACGAGGAGCCGGTGCCCAGCGCCTTGGCCATCATTTCGAACAGTTCGTTCACAGCGCTGCCACTGAACATGCTGGCCTCCTAGACGGTCGGCGTCGTGGCCGGCGGGGTGGGCTGGGTGATCGACGTGGAGGAACCGGAGCTCACCAGGTGGGCGATGGCCACCAGCAGATCGGTGAAACCGCTGCCGCTGTACACGGGCATGGGATGAAACCTTTCGAGAATTGTGTCGTGCTACGCGAATTGCTTCGCGGTGTGCTTGTTACTTGGCGATGTCGCTCTTGAGCTTCGGGCCCTTGGGGTTGTAGCTGGTGGTGGAACCGCTACCGAGGAACTTCAGCACCTGCGAGATGATGGCGCCGATGTCGACGGTGGTGCCGCCGCCAGTGTCGGGAGGAGTGGTGGTCATGTGTTTTCCCTTTCTCGACGGAGCCGATTCGACCCCGGGTCTGGTGCGCGGAAGTCTTGTGCCGCGGAACTATTCGGGCTCGACCGCCATGGCCTGAACCAGGGAGGCCGGCCGCATATCGGTCCAGTGCGCTTCGACGTAGTCCAGGCAGCTCTGCCGTTTGGCCGGACCGTGCGCGGCGGTCCAGCCACCCGGGATGGCGGCGAACACCGGCCACAGCGAGTGCTGGGCCTCCTCGTTGACGAGCACGTAGAACTGGGCGTCTTCGTCATCGAAGGGATTACTCATGCGAGTTGCCTTTCTGAATCCGTGGGGTGGTGGCGTTCAGCGCGCGGGCCGTGCCATTTATCGCGCGGGCGATGTGCACCAGCGCGTCGGGCGAGGTCATCTGCCAGTGGGTGGCCGGGACGGCATGGTTCTCGAGGACGCCGTCGACGGCGTCGGTCCAGCTCGAGACGCCCCAGGCGCCGCTCGGATCGTCCAGTGCGGCATGGAAATACAGCAGATCGCCCTTGAACCGGCGCGGTTGGTAGGCGCCGATCAGCGGGAATGAAGCCAGCGCGCTGTCCACGATCCGGGCCATGCGTTCCGCGCCGACCTCGGATTCGGCGTCGACCAGTCCGGCCGCCTCGCCGAGCAGTTCGGCCACCGGGACCGCGGTGTCCGGATCGACATCGCTTTCCAGCGAGCTGTCCAGCATGGCCAGGGTCGCGACCTCCTGGCCCTCCTCCTGCAACTGCACCGCCATGGCGTGCGCGATCACACCGCCGAGCGACCAGCCGAGCAGGTGGTACGGCCCCTCCGGCTGCACGGCGCGGATCTCGCGGACATAGCGAGCGGCCCAGTCCTCGATCGAATCCGGCAGCGGCGCATCGCCGATCAGGGTGGGCGACTGCAGGCCGTAGATCGGCCGGTCCTCGTCCAGGTGGGCGGCCAGGCCCGCGAAGGACCAGGAGATGCCGCCGACCGGGTGGACGCAGAACAGCGGTGCGCCCGTGCCGGACGGCCGTAGCGGGAGCAGGACCGAGAACGCCGCGTCGGCGTCGAAGCCGCCCGGCGCGCTCAACGGTCCCGACATCTCGGCGGGCGTCGGCGCGGCGAAGACGAGGACGACCGGAACCTTCTGGCCGAGGGTCTCGCCGAGCCGCGTGGCCAGCCGGACCGCGAGCAGCGAGTTGCCGCCGAGCTCGAAGAAGTTGTCGTCCAGGCCGACTCGCTCGGCACCCAGCACCTCGGCGAAGACGGCGCACACGGCGGTCTCCACTTCGGTTGCGGGAGCGCGGTATTCGCGGACGGCGAATTCGGGTTCCGGAAGCGCGGCGCGATCGACCTTGCCATTGGCATTGCGCGGCACCGCGTCCAGCGCCACGAGCGCCTCGGGCACCATGTAGCTGGGTAGGAGTCCGGCCAGGCGCGCACGAACCTGCGCCGGATCCAGATCATCTGTGCCGCTGAAGTATCCGACCAGCCGTGCCGCATCGGCGGCGCCGTCGACCACGACGACGGCATCCGTGATTCCCGGAGCCGAGCGCAACGCGTGCTCGATCTCGGCCGGCTCGATGCGGTACCCGCGCACCTTCACCTGGAAGTCCCGGCGCTCCACGAATTCCAGGACACCGCTGCCCTCTTCGGCTCCCCGAGTCCAGCGCACCAGGTCGCCGGTGCGGTAGAGCCGGGTCCCCGCCGGTCCGAACGGATCGGCCACGAACCGCTCCGCCGTCAGCTCCGGCCGATCGTGGTACCCGCGGGCCAGCTGCGCGCCGCCCAGGTACAGCTCGCCGGTGACGCCCACCGGCACCGGCCGCAGCCGGTCGTCGAGCACGTACACCCGGCTGCCCGCCTCCGGCGTGCCGATCGGCACCACGGCCTGGCGGATCTCGGTGTCGGTGCGGAATCGGGTGACCGATACCGCCGCTTCGGTCGGGCCGTACAGGTTGTCGATGCGCGCGCCGGTCGCCGCCTTGGCGCGGGACAGGGTCCGCGCGGGCAGCGCCTCACCGATCACCAGCAGGCGGCGTAGCGACTCCGGCAGCCCGTCCGTCCCGGCGACATCGACCAGCATGCCCAGCAGCGAGGGAACCAGGGTCAGGGTGGTGACGGACTCCCGGCGGATCTGGTCGAGCAGTCCTTCTGGATCGTGTTGCGCGCCTTCGGTAGCCAGCACGATCCGGGAACCGGTGCGCAATGCCCACCAGAGTTCCCACACCGACAGGTCGAAGGCCGCGGATGTCATCCACAGCACCGAATCGCCCTCGGCGAGACGGTATTCCGACTGCATCCAATCCATCTGGTGCGCGACCGCCGCCTGCGGCACGGACACGCCCTTGGGCTTGCCGGTCGAACCCGACGTGAAGATCACGTAGGCGGGATCGGCGGGCGAGGGCGGAGCGTGCCGCTCGTCATCGCGAATCGCGTTGGCGGGCAGCGTCTGATCCTCGGCCACCGAAACATCCACCACGGTTGCCGTTTCCGGCAGCACAGCGGGCAATTCCATAGGCCGGGCCGTACTCGTCAGCACCACGCTGGGCGCGGCCGTCTCCAGCACCATCGCCGTGCGCTCGAGCGGATGCGCTGGATCCAGCGGCACATATGCGCCGCCCGCCCGGACCACCGCGTACATGGCGGTCAAGAGCTCGATGCTGCGCGGAAGCGCCAGCGCCACCAGCGTTTCCGGCCCCACGCCCTCGCCGATGAGGACCCGGGCCAGCCGGTCGATCCGCTCGGCGAAGTCGCGGTAGCTCAGCGCCCGCCCCTGCTCGACCACCGCGATGGCGAAGGGCGTGCGCCGCACCTGCGCGTCGAAGGCGTCCAGCAGCCCGCTGCGTGGGAAGGCGGGTCCGGTGGCGTTCCAATCCCGCAGCAGGCGAGCGGATTCCGCCGTCCCCAGGATGTCCACGTCCCCGACCGGCGCCTGCGGATCGGCGATGACCCCGGCCAGCAGCCGCCGCAGCCGATCGGCGAATCCGGCCACGGTGGCCTCGTCGAACAGCGCGGTGGCGTAGGTCATGGTCGCGGTCATGCCCGCGGGCGCGCCGTCGGCGTCATAACGGTCCATGACGACCAGGTGCAGATCGAACTGCGAGACATCGGTATCGAATTCGAAGGCCGCGACCCCGAGCCCGTCGAGGTCGAAGGCCGCCTGATCCTGGTTGTGGAAGGAGAACCCGACCTGCACCAGCGGGTGCCGCGCGGTGGAGCGCTCCGGGTTGAGCACCTCGACCAGCCGCTCGAACGGCACGTCCACGTGATCGAAGGCCGCGACATCGCGGGCCCGGACATGGCGGACCAGATCGGCGAAGCTCTCGCCCGGGGCGACCTCGGTGCGCAGCACGAGCGTGTTGACGAACATGCCGACCAGGTCGTCCAGCGCCGCCTCGCCACGCCCGGCGACCGGCGTGCCGACCGCGATATCGGTCGATCCGGTGAGCCGCGACAGCAGTGCCGCGAAGGCGGCGTGCACCGTCATGAACAGCGTGGCCCCGCTGTCGCGCCCCAATTCGGCCAGGGCCGCGTGGGTTTCGGCGTCGATGGTGAAGTCGACGCGGCGGCCGGTGGTGTCGAGGACGACCGGTCGCGGCCGGTCGGCCGGAACGGTGAGCAGCGGCGGCAGTCCGGCCAGGGTCTCGGTCCAGAAGCTCAGCTGCTTGGACACCAGCGAGGCGGGATCGTCCTCCGAGCCGAGCAGTTCGCGCTGCCAGACCGCGTAATCGGCGTACTGCACCGGCAGCGGCGTCCAGGCCGGGGCGACACCGGACTTGCGCGCCGCGTAGGCCGTCATGACATCGCGGGCCAGCGGCGCCAGCGAGCTGCCGTCACCGGCGATGTGATGCATGACCACGACGAAGACGTGGTCCTCGGGCGCCAGTTCGAATAGTGCGGCCCGCAGCGGCACGGTGGCGGTGACGTCGAAGCCCTGGTCGATGATCTCGAGGACGGCGGTGGTCACCGTCTCCTCGGTTACCGGAATGGGCTCCAGCGCAGGGAGTTCCGTGGCTACGGTGGCGGGCAGCACCACCTGTACCGGGCCCGATTCGGTCTCGGGGTAGACCGTGCGCAGCACCTCGTGCCGGAGCACGACATCGGCGATGGCCGCGTGCAGCGCCGCCACGTCCAGCGGGCCGGTCAGGCGAATCGGCAGCGGGATGTTGTAGGCGGTGGAATCCGGATCCAGGCGGTTGAGGAACCACATGCGCTGCTGCGCAAGGGAAACCGGGACCGGACCGTCGCCGGTGCGGGGCAGCAGGGCCGGACGTTCCGCACCCTGCGGGTCGCCCGCGAGCGCGGCCACCGCCAGTGCCTCGACGGTCGAGTTCTCGAAGACCGTCCGGACAGCCACCCTCACCCCGAACGCGGCGCTCAGCCGTGCGGCCAACTGCGTTGCGGTGAGTGAGTTTCCGCCGAGTCCGAAGAAGTCGTCCGCGACGCCGACCGGGCCTTCCGTGCCCAGCACCGCCGCGACGATCTCCGCGACCGTGCGCTCGGCGTCGGTGCGCGGTGCCACGAACTCGGCGGCGCGGAAGACCGGTTCCGGCAGCGCCTTTCGATCCAGCTTGCCGACCGGCGTGAGCGGGATGCTGTCGAGCACCATGATCGCGGCGGGCACCATGTACGCCGCCAGCGAGCCGCCCGCGTGCGCCAGCAGTTCGTCGACATCGACGGTGTGGCCGGGCGCGGCTACCACGTACGACACCAGCGACACCGTGCCCGAGGCGTCGGTGTGGCCGAGCGTCACCGCGAATTCGACGCTCTCGTGTGCGATGAGCGCCGCGTCGATCTCGCCGAGCTCGATGCGCAGGCCGCGCACCTTCACCTGGAAGTCGGCGCGCCCGACGTATTCGAGCCCGCGCCGCCCGTCGGTCCGCGCGGTCCAGCGCACCAGGTCACCGGTGCGGTAGAGCCGCTCGCCGGGCGCACCGTACGGGTCGGCCACGAAGCGTTCGGCCGAAAGGCCCGGCCGCGCATGGTATCCGCGGGCCACGCCCGGACCGTTCAGGTACAGCTCGCCGGTCACCCCGACCGGCACCGGCCGCAGCCGGGAGTCGAGCACGACCGCGGTCATGCCGTCGGTCAGCGCGCCCAGTTCGACCGGTTCGCCCGGCAGCATGGGTGCGCTGATGTTCGAGGTGATGGTGGTCTCGGTCGGGCCGTAGCCGTTGTGCACGGCGCGGGTTCCGGTCGCCCAGCGTGCCACCAGCTCCGGGCCGTAAGCCTCACCGCCGACGGACAATTCGCGGAACTCCGGCAGTCGCGCCGGGTCCAGGGTCTGCAGGACCGCCGGGGTGATGAAGGCGTGGGTGACGCCCTCGGCCGCCATCAGGTCGGTGAGTTCGGCGCCGCCGAAGACCCCGGCCGGTGCGATCACCAGGCGGGCGCCCGCGGCCGTGGCCATGAGGATCTCGAGCTGGTAGGCGTCGAAGCTCGGCGAGGACACCTGCAGCACCCGGGCATCGGGGCCGACCCGGTAGCGCTCCTTCTGGCTGACGGCGACACCGGCGACACCGCTGTGGGTGGCGACGACGCCCTTGGGCAGGCCGGTGGAGCCGGAGGTGTAGACCATCCAGGCCGGGTGGGCGATGCGGACCGGGCGGACCAGCTCGCTCGGCGCGAGCGGAGTCGCATCGAGTTCACTTGTCGCCGCGATGAATTCGGGTGCGTCTATGACCAGCCACTCGGCCGCACCGGGCAACCGGTCCCGGCTCTCGCCCACCGTCAGACCGAAGGTCGCGCCCGAGTCGGACAGCATATGCTCGATGCGGTCGGCCGGGTAGTTCGGGTCGACCGGGACGAAGGCCGCACCCGTCTTGGTGATGGCCCACACCGCGACCAGGGTCAGGTCCGAGCGCGGGATCGCCAGCGCGACATAGTCCTCCGCGCCGATGCCACGATCGATGAGGACCCGGGCCAGACGGGTGGATTCGGCATCGAGTTCGCGGTAGGTGAGCTCGCGGTCCCGGTAGCGCAGGGCGACATTCTCCGGGTACGTCGCGGCGGCCTCGGCGAAGTAGTCGCCCAGGGTACGCAACGTAACCGGCTGTGTCGCACTGCGATCCAGCAGCGCATTCCGCTCCGACGGCGACAGCAGATCGATATCACCGATCCGCACGGTGGCATCGGCCGTCACCGCGCCGAGCACCCGGCCCAGGCGGCGCAGCAGCGCGGCCGCCGTGGCCTCGTCGAAAAGATCCGTGGCGTAGTTCAACTCGAGAGCCAGATGCCCGTCGACATCCGGCTCGTCGGACACGGTGAACTGCAGATCGAACCGCGCCACCCGATGCTCGAAGTCGACCGCCTCGAGCACCAGTCCGGGTACCGCGTAGGTCTGCGAGCCCAGGTTCATGTAGCTCAGCGCCACCGTGAACAGCGGATTGCGGGCCTCGGATCGCGGCACGCCGAGCGCGTCCACGACCTGATCGAACGGGACGACAGCGTGATCGAAGGCGGCCAGATCGACCTCGCGGGTCTGCGCCAGCAGCTCGTCGAACCCGAGCTCGGGCTCCGGCCGGGTACGCAGCGTCAGCGTATTGACGAACATGCCGACCAGATCGTCGAGCGCCGCATTGCCGCGCCCCTCGAGCGGGGTGCCGATGGCGATATCGTCCGTGCCCGACATCCGGGCCAGCAGCACCGACAGCGCGGCATGCCACACCATGAACGGGGTGACATTGTGCGCCTCGGCGATTCGCTTGATCGCGGCGGCCAGCCCGCCGCCGTCCAGCCGGGCCTTGACCCGCGCGCCGACGCCGGAGGCCACGGCCGGGCGGGGCCGGTCGGTGGGCAGCGGCAGCTCGGGGAGTCCCGCCAGCGTCTCCTTCCAGAACGCCAGTTCGCGCTCGCCGGACTGTTCCAGGGTGGCCCGCTGCCACAGCGTGTAGTCGGCGTACTGCACGGGCAGTTCCGACCACACCGGGGCCTGGCCCGCGGCGCGGGACAGGTAGGCGGCGATGGTGTCGCGCAGCAGCGGATCCTGCGACTGCCCGTCACCGGCGATGTGGTGCAGCACCACGACCAGCACGTGGCTGTGCGCGGATTCGCGAATCAGTGTCGCCCGCACCGGAACCGTGGTGGTGACGTCGAACCCGCGCGCCACGAAGCTCTCGATCCAGCTCAGGTCCGCGGCGTCGGCCCCGGTCCGCAGTTCGAGGGTGGGCCGGGCCTCCTCGACGGGCAGGACCAACTGGTAGCCGATGCCGTCCGCGTCGGCCGGGTAGATGGTGCGCAGCGTCTCGTGGCGGGCGACCACATCCGCGAAGGCGTCCTCCAGCACCGCGGTGTCGATCTCGCCGGTGACCCGCACGGCGGCGGGCACGTTGTAGGACGCCGATTCCGGGTCCAGGCGGTTGAGCAGCCACATGCGGGTCTGGGCCGGCGACAGCGGGATTCGCTCCGGCCGCGGCATGCGCCGCAGCGGCAGACCCGTTCCGCCGTTCCCGATCCGCGCCGCGAGTTCGGCGACGGTCGGGGCGTCGAAGAGCTGGCGCACGGTCAGGTCCGCGCCGAGTGCGGCATTGGCGCGGGCCACCAGGCGCATGGCCAGCAGCGAATTGCCGCCGCGCGCGAAGAAGTCGTCGTCCGCGCCGATGGTGACGCCGCCGAGCAGATCGCCGATCAATGCGGCCAGTACGGCCTCGGTGCCCGCCGCGGGCGCGCGGTAGGCGACGGTGGCGGCGGTGAATTCGACCGCGGGCAGGGCGTTCCGGTCGAGCTTGCCGACGCTGGTGAGCGGCATCTCGGCCAGGGTCACCAGGTGCGCGGGGACCATGTAGGCGGGCAGTTGGGTGCGGGCGTGGGCCAGCACGGCATCGGCGTCGAGGTCCGGACCCGACACGTAGCCGACCAGGCAATCCGTCCCGGCGGTGTCCTTGGCCAGCAGCACGACCGCGTTCGCGACACCCGCGGCCGACAGCAGCGCGGATTCGATCTCCCCCAGCTCGATGCGCTGACCGCGCAGCTTCACCTGGAAGTCGTTGCGCCCCATGTACACCAGGTCGCCGGTGCGGTTCCAGCGGACCAGGTCGCCGGTGCGGTACATGCGCGCGCCGGGGACGCCGAACGGGTCGGCCACGAATCGGTCGGCGGTGAGTCCGCCGCGGCCCTGATAACCGCGGGCCAGCTGGGTACCGGCCAGGTAGAGCTCGCCGATGACGCCGGTCGGGACCGGGCGCAGCCGGGAGTCGAGCACGTAGGCGCGGGTGTTCCAGTTCGGGCGGCCGATGGCGACCTCGAAATCCGCGTCGGCGTCGGAGAATTCGTGATAGATCGTCGAGATCGCGGCCTCGGTCGGGCCGTAGGCGTTGTGCACCGCGCCGCCGACCAGTTCCCGCAGTTCGCCGAGCAGGTCGACGGGCAGCGCCTCGCCGCCGGTGTGCAGGTGGCGGAAGGAGGCCAGGGCGTCGCCGTGGCCCTCCGCGATGAGCGCGGCCAGCACGGACGGGACGTGCTCGGCGATGGTGACGCCGAAGTCGCGCATGAGACCGGCCAGGTAGTCCAGGTCCTGGTGGCCGCCCGGGCGCGGAATCACCAGGGGCGCACCAACCATGGCGGGCAGGAAGCATTCCCAGACCGAGACGTCGAAGGCCAGCGGGGCGCGCTGCATGATGCGGTCGGCCGAGGTGACGCCGTAGCGGTGCTCGAGCCAGCGGAGCTGGTTCATGATGGCGCGGTGGCTGGTCGCCACGCCCTTGGGGAGGCCGGTGGAGCCGGAGGTGTAGAGGACGTAGGCGAGGTTGTCGGGGCGGAGGTCGCCGAGGCGGTCGGCGTCGGTGACCGGCTCGGACGAGAAACCTTCCAGCGCACCGAGTTCGGCGACATCAAGGACAGTGATGCCGTCGAGTTCCGGCAGCGTCGCGCCGCCGACGGACAACACCAGCGACACCGCCGAGGTGTCGAGGATGTGGCGCAGGCGATCGGCCGGATGTGCGGGATCGACCGGCACATAGGCGGCACCGGCGGCGACGACCGCGTACAGCGCGACCACCATGTCGATCGACCGCTGCGCGGTGACACCGACGACGGCATCCGGGCCTACGCCCTTCGAAATCAGCAGCCGTGCCAGGCGATTCACGCGCGGGGCCAGCTCGCCGTAGGTGACCCGCTCGTCCTCGAAGAACAGCGCGTCCACGGCCGGGTCCGCCGCCGCCCGGCCGTCGAGCAGGTCCGCCAGTGTCTCGACCGGCAGGCTCCGACCGGTTGCGTTCCGGTTCACCAGCAGCTCGCCGCGCTCGGCGCGCGACATGAGATCCACATCCCCGGCGGCCGTGCGCGGGTCCGCGAGCAGGGCACGCAACACCCGTTCGTAGGCGGCCTGGAAGCCGCCGACCGTCCCCGCGTCGAAAAGGTCTGTCGCGTAGGTGATGTAGACCTCGATGCCGCCGGGCGCGCCCTCGGCGTCGGTGGACTCGGCCATGGTCCAGTCCAGATCGAACTGGGCCGCGGTGGCCTCGACGGTGAGCGCCTCGATGGACAGCCGGTTGAGCCGGACACTCGGACGGTTGTGGTTCTGCAGCGTCAGGGTGACCTGGCACAGCGGCGAATGCGATTGGGAGCGGACCGGATTCACGGCCTCGACCAGCATCTCGAACGGGACCACCGCGTGATCGAAGGCCGCCAGGTCGGTGTCGCGGACCTGGGTGAGCAGCTCGCCCAGCGGCGCGTCCGGCCGCACCTCGGTGCGCAGCACCAGGGTGTTGACGAACATGCCGACCAGATCGTCGAGGGCCTCGTCACCGCGTCCGGCCACCGGGGTGCCCACGACGATGTCGGCGGTGCCGGACAGCCGGGCCAGGGTGACCGTGAGCGCGGTGTGCAGCACCATGAACGGCGACACCCGGCGCGCCGCGGCGAAATCGAGGATGGCCGAATGCAATTCGGCGTCGAAGCGGGTCTCGAACCCTGCGCCGCGGCCGGTGGCGACCGCCGGGCGGGGACGATCGGTCGGCAAGGCCAGGACATCCGGGACTCCGTGCAAGCGCCGCGTCCAGTAGGTCAGCTGGCGGGCCAGTACCGAGTCCGGGTCGTCGGCGCTGCCGAGCGCTTCGCGCTGCCAGAGCGCGAAATCGGCGTACTGCACCGGCAGTGGCGCGAGGTTGGGGGTCTCCCCCGCGCAGCGGGCCACGTAGGCGCTGGCGATATCGCGGGTGAGCGGGCCGAAGGACCAGCCGTCGGCGGCGATGTGGTGCACCACCATGACCAGCAGGTGGGTGCCGGGTTCGTCGGTGAGCTCGAACAGCCGGATCCGGAACGGCACCTCGGCGGTGACGTCGAAGGCCGTGCGCGCCACCGATTCCACCAGGCCGGGCAGCCGATCCGCCGAGACCGGCTCGGGCACCAGGTCGATGAGGCGAGTACCGGCCGGCAGGATGAGCTGGCTGGCCTCGCCGTCGTGCTCGGGGTAGAGGGTGCGCAGGGTCTCGTGGCGGTTGACCACATCGGCGACGGCCGCCTGCAGCGCCTCGAGGTTCAGCGCGCCGGTGAGCCGCAGCGCGAACGGGATGGTGTAGCCGTCGCGAATGTCGAAGCGGTTGAGGAACCACATGCGCTGCTGGGCGATGGACAGCGGAATGCGCTCGCCGCGCTGCTGCACGACGACCGGCGGCAGTTCCACCACGGACTCGGCGTCGGCCGCGGCGATCCGGGCCGCCAGACCCGCGACGGTGGCGTCGTCGAAGACCGCGCGCAGCGGCAGGCGCACGCCCGCGACCTTGCCCAGGCGCGCCATCAACTGGGTGGCGATGAGCGAATTGCCGCCGAGGGCGAAGAAGTCGTCGTCCGCACCGACCCGCTCCACGCCGAGCAGGGCGGAGAACACCTCCGCGACGATCCGCTCCTCGGGACCGGTGGGCGCCCGCAACGCGGTCGCGGCGGTCGGCGCGGGCAAGGCGGCGCGGTCGAGCTTGCCGGAGGCATTGAGCGGGAGGGCGTCCAGCCACAGGTAGACCGCGGGCACCATGTAGGCCGGAATACGCTGGGACAGTGCCTTTTTCACCGCACCGGTGGAAACCTCCGCGCCGGGGGCGGGCACCAGGTAGGCGACCAGCTGGGGATTGGCGCCGCGGACCAGGACCACCGCCTGGGCGACGGAGTCCAGTGCGGTGAGCGCGGATTCGATCTCGCCGAGCTCGATCCGCAGGCCGCGCAACTTCACCTGGAAGTCGGTGCGACCCAGATATTCCAGTTCCCCGGCCCGGTTCCACTTGACCAGGTCACCGGTGCGGTACATGCGTTCGGAGGTCCCGAACGGGTTGGCCACGAAGCGATCCGCGGTCAGGTCCGGACGAGCCACATAGCCGGTCGCGAGCTGGTCACCGGCCAGGTACAGCTCACCCGCGACACCCGCCGGCACCGGCCGCAGCCGCGAATCCAGCACGTACACCCGGGTATTGAAGACCGGGCGGCCGATCGGCACCGTGTCGACGTCGGCATCGGTGACCTCGTGATAGGTGACGTCGACCGCGGCCTCGGTGGGTCCGTAGAGGTTGTGCAGTTCGGCGCCGGTCAACTCGCGGAGTCGATGCGCCGACCGCGGGGACAGCGCCTCGCCCGATGCGAAGACCTGGCGCAGGCCGGTGCACCGCGCGGCCGCCGCCACCCCGGATTCCCGATCCGCCGCCACGAACACCTCCAGCATGGAGGGCACGAAGTGCGTGACCGTGATGCCCTCGCGGCTGATCACCTCGGCGAGCTCGGCCGGATCGCGGTGGGCGTCCGGGCGCGCCACGACCAGGCGCGCGCCGATCAGCAACGGCCAGAAGAACTCCCACACCGACACGTCGAAGGTGGCCGGTGTCTTCTGCAGGACGCGGTCGTCGGCGGTCAGCCGGTATTCGGACTGCATCCACACCAGGCGGTTGACGATGGCCGAGTGCGGCACCGCCACGCCCTTCGGACGGCCGGTGGAACCGGAGGTGAAGATCACGTACGCGTGGTTCGACTCCCGCAACGGCGCGACGCGGTCCGCGTCGGTCAGCGGGTCATCGGAGAAGGCGTCCAGGTCCAGCAGATCGATCCGCACCTGCGCGGTGTCGACCAGCAGATCCTCACCGGAGGTCAGCACGGTCACCGGATCGGCCGTCGCGAGAATGTATTCGGTGCGCTCGGCCGGATGGTCCGGGTCGAGCGGAACGTAGGCGGCCCCCGCCGTGACCACGGCGTACATGCCGACGACGAGGTCGAGTGAACGCCGCATGCCCAGCGCCACCAGCGAACCCGGACCGACGCCCTCGGAGACCAGCCAACGCGCGAGCCGCCGCACCCGGCCCGCGAACTCGGCGTAGTACAGACCGGTCCCCTCGAAGGTGATCGCGGTCGCGCCGGGGGTGCGCTCGGCCTGCGCGTCGAACAGCGATACCAGGGTCGACGCGGTGTTCAGCACGACACCGGTCTCGTTCCACTCGTGCAGGATCCGGGATCGCTCGTCGGCATCGAGCAGGTCGAGGTCGCCGACCTTGGTGGTGGCATCGGCGGCCATGGCGGCCAGCACCCGGCAGAAGCGCTCGCCGAGCTCGGCCGCCGTGGCGGGGTCGAACAGTTCGGTCGCGTAGCGCAGACTCCCGGACAGGCCCGCCTCCGCGCCCAGGTCGCCGACCACCAGGTGCAGGTCGAATTTCACGGTGGGGTCGTCGATCTCGATCGCGCTCACCGTCAACCCGGGCAGGGCGAAGGTGTCGGCGCCGCCCATGCGGACCGCGTCGGTGTAGGTCAGCATGACCTGCGCGAGCGGGGGCGCGCCGGTGGTGCGATCCACGGCCGAGGCGTCGACGATGCGCTCGAACGGCATCTCCGCGTGGGCGAAGGCGGCCAGGTCGGCGGCGCGCACCCGGGCCAGCAGGTCCGCGAAGGACTGGTCCGGCTCGACCCGGCTGCGCAGGACCAGCGTATTGACGAACATGCCGATCAGGGCGTCGAGTTCGCGTTCACCGCGGCCGCCGATCGGGGAGCCGATCGCGATGTCGGCGGTGCCGGTGCTGCGCGCCAGCAGGGCGGCGAAGGCGGCGTGCACGACCATGAACATGGTGACGCCGTGGGCGCGCGCCAGCTCCCGCAGTCCGGCGGCGACGGCCGGGTCGATCGAGAGCGGCACGGACGCACCGGCATTGGTGGGGACGGCGGGGCGGGGGC